>NZ_JBOCEF010000003.1:35873-180125 GCF_050586345.1 Rhodovulum sp. DZ06 | reverse complement strand
AGAAGCTGAGAAAGCGGGTTGTGAAGTCAAAAAACAAACACGCCGTGCGGGGGGGGCAGCACGTCGCGTCTCGATCACGTTTCAGGCGATGGATCGGGCGCCCCGCCGGGGGGCGCCCGGTCCGTCATTCGCCGCCGCCCAGCGAGTGGACGTAGAGGGCGACCTGCTTGACCTGCGCGTCGGACAGGCGGCCGAGCCAGGCGGGCATCATGCCGGCGCGGGAGTTGTTCACCGTGTAGGCGATCGTGTCCCGGTCGCCGCCATAGAGCCAGATGGCGTCGGTCAGGTTCGGGGCGCCGAGATCGACGTTCCCGGTCCCGTCCTCCATGTGGCAGGACGCGCAGTTGTCCTCGAACACCACCGCGCCCTCTTCGGCCATGGCGACGTCGTGGTCCTGCCCGGACAGCGACAGCACGTGCTCGACCACCGCCGCGATCTCCTCCGCCTCGAGCAGCTCGTCCCGGCCGAAGGCGGGCATGGCCGAGAAACGGGTGTCCTCGTCCTCGGACGACCGGATGCCGTGGGCGATGGTCTGGTGGATCGCCTCGACGCTGCCGCCCCAGATCCAGGCGTCGTCATTGAGGTTCGGGTAGCCGACGCCGCCCTGCGCGCCGGAGCCGTGGCACTGCGAGCAGTAGGTGCGGAACACCGCCGCGCCGCCGGCGAGGCTGAACTGCATCAGCTCCGCGTCGCCGGAGATCTCGGTCACGTCCGCGGCCGCGATCTTGTCGACATAGACCGCCTGCTCGGCCTTCGCCGCGGCGATGTCCTCCATCACCGCTTCGCGCGAGGAGTACCCCAGCACGCCGCCGGTGGCGGAGGAGATCATCGGCCAGGCCGGGTAGGCGACGGTGTACAGCAGCGCCCAGATCACGCAGGCGTAGAACGAGTACAGCCACCAGAGCGGGAGCGGGTTGTTCAGCTCCTTGATCCCGTTCCACTCGTGACCCGTGGTCTCGACGCCGGAGAGCTGGTCGACGTCTTTCTCGTGATTGTCGGCCATGTCAGCGGCCCTCCTCGATGGCCGACAACGGCTTGTCGTCGTTGCGCAGCGGAATGTCGGCGATGTCGTCATGCACGCGGCGGGAGCCGGGGCGGAAGGTGAAGATGACGACGCCGATGAACATCGTCGTCATCGCCAGCAGCATCCAGCTGTCCGCGAATTCGCGCAGAAGGGTGTAGGTGCTTTCCATCTCTCCCTCCCTCAGCGGCTCGCTTCGACTTCGTAGGTCGAGAAGTCGACCATCGTGCCGAGGACCTGCAGGTAGGCGATCAGGGCGTCGAGCTCGGTCACCTTCGGCGTGCCGTCGAAGTTGCGGATGTTGACGTCCTCGCCATAGCGCTCGACCAGGCCGTCATAGCCGCCCAGCTCGTCATCCGGGTCCATCTGGGCCAGGAGGTCGGCCTTGGCCGCCTCCACGCCCTCGTCCGTGTAGGGGACGCCGACGACCTGCTGGGCCGCCAGGTTCTGGGCCACGTGGTCGAACTCCAGCTCCGTCTCGATCAGGTGCGGATAGGCCGGCATGATCGATTCAGGCACCAGGTCGCGCGGGTTCCACATGTGGTCCACGTGCCACTGGTCGGAGTAGCGCCCGCCGACGCGCGCCAGGTCGGGCCCGGTGCGCTTGGAGCCCCACTGGAACGGGTGGTCGTACATCGACTCCGCCGCGAGGGAGAAGTGCCCGTACCGCTCCACCTCGTCGCGCATCGGGCGGATCATCTGGCTGTGGCAGACATAGCAGCCCTCGCGGATGTAGATGTCCCGGCCCTTCAGCTCGAGCGGGGTGTAGGGGCGAACCCCTTCCACCTTTTCAATGGTGCTCTCCAGGTAGAAGAGCGGCGTGATCTCCACCAGGCCGCCGATGGCGACGACCACGAGGGAGGAGGCGAGGAGGAGCGTGGCGTTACGCTCCAGCGCGCCGTGCTTGTCGAGAAGGCTCATTGTTTCTCCTCCCTCACTCGGCCGCGACCAGGCCGTGGGCCTTGGCGTCGGAGGCTTCCTGCGGCTCGCCCGCACGGACGGTCATCCACAGGTTCCAGCACATGATGCAGGCGCCGGCCAGGAACATCAGGCCGCCGAGGCCGCGGATGACGTAGTAGTTGTGAAGGACCGCGACGGTGTCGGCGAAGGAGTTCACGAGGAAGCCCTGGTCGTCGTATTCACGCCACATCAGGCCCTGCGTGATGCCCGACACCCACATGGAGGCCGCGTAGAGCACGATGCCGATGGTCGCCAGCCAGAAGTGCCAGGACACGGCGGGCAGCGAGTAGAGCTGCTTCTTGCCCCACAGGCGCGGCGTCATGAAGTACAGCGCGCCGAAGGTGATCATGCCGTTCCAGCCCAGCGCGCCGGAGTGGACGTGGCCGATGGTCCAGTCGGTGTAGTGCGACAGCGAGTTGACCGCCTTGATCGACATCATCGGGCCTTCGAAGGTCGACATGCCGTAGAAGCCGACCGAGACCACCAGCATGCGCATGACCGGGTCGGTCCGCAGCTTGTCCCAGGCGCCCGACAGCGTCATCAGGCCGTTGATCATGCCGCCCCAGGAAGGCATCCACAGCATGATCGAGAACACCATGCCCAGCGTCTGCGCCCAGTCGGGCAGCGCGGTGTAGTGCAGGTGGTGCGGACCGGCCCAGATGTACAGGAAGATCAGCGCCCAGAAGTGGATGATCGACAGCTTGTACGAGAAGACCGGGCGTTCCGCCTGCTTCGGTACGAAGTAGTACATCATCCCGAGGAAGCCCGCGGTCAGGAAGAAGCCCACCGCGTTATGGCCGTACCACCACTGGGTCAGCGCGTCCTGCACGCCCGCGAAGGCCGAGTAGGAGACCGAGCCGAACACCGACACCGGCACCGCCAGGTTGTTGACCAGGTGCAGCATCGCGATGGTGATGATGAACGCCAGGAAGAACCAGTTGGCGACGTAGATATGCGGCTCTTTACGCTTGATGATGGTCCCGAGGAACACCGCGAGATACGCCACCCAGACGATGGTCAGCCAGATGTCCACGTACCAGGTCGGCTCGGCGTATTCCTTGCCCTGGGTGCCGCCCAGCAGGTAGCCGGTCGCGGCCAGCACGATCATCAGCTGGTAGCCCCAGAACACGAACCACGCGAGGTTCCCGCCCCAGAGGCGCGCGGCGGACGTCCGCTGCACGATGTAGAAGGACGTCGCGATCAGCGCGTTGCCGCCGAAGGCGAAGATCACCGCCGAGGTGTGGAGCGGCCGCAGGCGCCCGAAGGTCGTCCAGGGCAGGTCCAGGTTCAGCACCGGGAAGGCCAGCTGGAAGGCGATGTAGACGCCCGCCAGGAAGCCCGCCAGGCCCCAGAACGCCGTCGCGATGACGCCGGCGCGGACGACGTCGTCCATGTATTCGTTTTGAGAGGGCGCGGGCTTGCGGGCCTCGCCCGCCCCCCGAAGCACCCAGATGAACAGGCCGACGGAGACCGCCAGCACGGTGAACGCATTGACCTGGTAGGCCAGGTCATGCGCTTTGCCCGTCGCGATGAACGCGAGAACCGCGATTATCGCAAGGGCGATGAGTTTCGCTGCAGAAGCCAACTTCCCCTCCGTCGTTCCGAAGCAGTGGCGCGGAAACTTTTCCGCTTGTTGGCCGCTATGACGGGTCGTGCGAGGGGGGGCCTTGATCCAAGTCAATCACGACACCATTAGGCAAATCCGTCGCGCCCGGGGATGCGGGTGATGCATCGCGGCAACGCATTGACCTCATTTGTCTTTTTCTGGGGCGATAAGCTGAATCCCGGATTCGGGTTTTTTCGCGGGGCGGCCCGGAGGCCCATTCGGCGGGCCCGCTGCGCCCGAAGCGGGGCCAGGCGATTCCGCGCGGCGGCCCGTCGCACCCCGCCCGGCGCCGGCGGCTCAGCCCCCGTCCCCGGGCGCCCGTCCCGCCCCCGCCCCGGGCGCGCCGATGAACAGCCCGTGCAGCGGCCGCATCGCCCGGCGCATCGCCCGCACGAAGCGGCGCACCCGCTCGACCCGCGCCAGGTCGGGATGCGCCAGCGCCCAGAGATCCAGGTACGGCTCCGGCCCCTGCCCCGGCCCCTGCCCCGGCATCCGGGCCAGCGCCGGGTCGCCTTCCCCGAGGAAACAGGGCATGCGCAACGCCCCGAGGCCCTTGCGCGCCGCGCCCAGCGCCGCGGCCATGTCGTCGAAGCGCCAGGCGACGCGCCCGCCGGGGCCGGGCAGCGCGCCCGCCTCCTCCTCCCAATGGGTGAAGGCGATCCAGTCCACCACCTCGCCCCGCTCCGCCGCCTGCACCCAGCGCGGGGCGGCGTAGACGGCGCGGCGCAGCTGCGCCAGCCGCACGCCCCAGAGCGACCCGGGCGGCGCCGCGGTGATGCGCAGCGCCACGTCCGCCTCGCGCCGGTGCAGGTTGAGAAGGGCGTTGGAGGCGAGGACCGTCATCTCCACCCCCGGATGGGCGGCGGCGAAGGCGGCCAGCGGCTCGGCCAGCACCGGTTCGATCAACAGCTGCGGCGCGGTGATCCGCAGCGGCCCGGCGAGGCTGGCGTCGAGCCCGGCCGCCGCGCGCTCCAGCGCCAGCGCCTCGGCCTCCATCAGCGCCGCGGCCTCGGCCGCCCGTCGCCCGGCGGCGGTGGGGCGCAGCCCGTCCGGGCGCCGCTCGAACAGCGACGCGCCCAGCCGCGCCTCGGCCGCGGCGATGCGGCGCGAGACGGTGGCGTGCGAGGTTCCCAGCGCCCGCGCGGCGCCCGACAGCCCCCCGCCGCGCACGGCGGCGAGCACGTATCGCAAGTCATCCCAGTCGCTCATGCGCCGCAGGCTGCCACGGGCTTGCAGATCTGAACAGCCCGGTTGCGGGATTGTGCAATTTCGCAAGGGGGCGACGGCGCCCACCCTCTCCCCCATGCCCCGCAGCCGGGGCGAGACAACGGAGAGAGACGATGACCGCGACCCTTGTGTTCCAGATCGAGATCGACGCGCCCGAGAAGCTGGCCGCCTATCGCGAGGGCGCCGGGGCGGCGCTGGCCAAGCATGGCGGGGCGGTGACGGCGGCGAGCCCGGCGCCCGCGGCCTTCGACCCGGGCGGGACCCGGTCCGAGGGGCCGGGGATGCTGGCGGTGCTGACCTTCCCGGACATGGCGGCGGCGCAGGCCTGGATCGATGACCCGGCGCTGGCCGAGCTGCACGCCCTGCGCAACGCCGCCGGCGCGGCGCAGGTCTGGGCGCTCTGACGCCTGCCGCCCCCCGAAAACGACGCGCGCCGCCCCCGGGACCTCCGGGGGCGGCGCGCGTCGGACAGGCCGCCGGGCGGCCCGCGAAGATCAGGCGATCATGCCGCCGTCGGAATCATCTCCGGCCATCTCCACCAGCGCGTCGTAATCGGGGATCACGATGTGCCGGGCATCGGTCATCTCGATCATCCCGGCCTTCTTCAGCGCGCCGATCTGGCGGCTCACCGTCTCGATGGTCAGGCCCAGGTAATCGGCCATGTCCTCGCGCGTCAGGGGAAGGGCGATGTGGACCTCGTCCTCCAGCGACAGGCCCTGCACGGCGGCCATGCGGCGCGCGGCGATGGCGAAGAAGGAGGCGAGCTTCTCCTTCGCGGTCTTGCGGCCCAGCAGCACCATCCACTCGCGCGCGCTGTCGAGCTCGTCGAGCGTCATCTCCAGCAGCCGCTGCTCCAGCGCCGGGGTGCTTTTCAGCAGCGTCTCGAACCGGGGGCGCGAGAAGATGCACAGCCGCACGTCGGTGACGGCGACGGCGTCGAAGGGCGCCTCGGGGCGCATCGGGCGGCCGAGGAAGTCCGAGGGGAACAGCAGGCCGACCATCTGGCGGCGGCCGTCGGACATGATCCGCGACAGGCCCACGCAGCCTTCGACGACCGAGCCGAGGAAGTCGGTGGATTCGCCCATCGCGACGATTTCCTCGCCCGGGCGGAAGGTCCGGTAGCTCTTGATCGCGTCGAGGAATTCCAGTTCGCTCGGGCCGCAGTAAGAACAGACGGCCCGGTGTCGGATCTGGCAATCGGCGCAACGCACGTGCCCGGCGGAGGGGTCCTTGCCGGCGGTTTGCCTGAGATTTTGCGCGGCGGCGCGGGGGGAGCGCATGACGACTCTTCAGTTCCGTTCTACAGGCGTGAAGCATCGCTTGCCTATTGATCCAGGTCAATGCGTCCACCTCGTCGCGGCAGTAGCGAATGTTTCCATGGAAAACAGAGCCTCCGCGCCCGCGGCCTCCGCTTCGGCGGCCCTCGCCCGCGCCCCGCGTTACACGAGCTATCCCACCGCGCCCCATTTCGATGAGGCGGACGCGCCGTCGCGCCAGGCGGACTGGCTGCGCGCGCTGCCCGCGGAGCCGGTCTCGCTCTATGTCCATATCCCGTTCTGCGACACGCTGTGCTGGTTCTGCGCCTGCCGCACCCAGGGCGCGACCAAGCGCGCGCCGGTGACGCGTTACCTCGGCTATCTCGAGCAGGAGATCGACCGGGTCGCGGCGCTGGTCCCCGACGGGGTGAC
The DNA here is from genome assembly GCF_050586345.1 of Rhodovulum sp. DZ06. Lineage (NCBI taxonomy): Bacteria > Pseudomonadati > Pseudomonadota > Alphaproteobacteria > Rhodobacterales > Paracoccaceae > Rhodovulum > Rhodovulum sp. DZ06. The sequence continues at coordinate 173,623 of NZ_JBOCEF010000003.1, read as the reverse complement.
CATCGGGCGGATGCACTGGGGCGGCGGCTCGCCCACCGTGATGTCGCCCGAGGAGATGCGCCGGCTGTCGGACCTGCTGCGGTCGCGCTTCCGATTCGAGGAAGACGCCGAGATCGCGGTGGAGATCGACCCGCGCGACATGACCGAGGACCGCCTCGACGCGCTGCGCGACTGCGGCCTCAACCGCGCCTCCATCGGCGTGCAGGATTTCGACGAGACGGTGCAGCGCGCGATCAACCGGATGCAGGGCTGGGAGATGACGCGCGACGTCATCGAGGCGCTGCGGGCCCGCGGCGTCACCGGCATCAATGTCGACGCGATCTACGGCCTGCCCTACCAGAGCGTCGAAAGCCTCGGGCGCACGCTCGAGCAGCTGATCGGCCTCGCGCCCGACCGCGTGGCGCTCTACGGCTATGCGCATGTGCCGTGGATGGCGCGGCGGCAGAAGGCGATCCCCGAGAATTCGCTGCCCGGCGCCGAGGCGCGGCTGGAGCAGGCCGAGCTGGTGCGCCGGATGCTGACCGAGGCGGGCTATGACGCCGTCGGCATCGACCATTTCGCGCGGCCCGGCGACGGGCTGGCGGTCGCCGCCCGCGAAGGCCATCTGCGCCGCAACTTCCAGGGCTATGTCGACGATGGCTGCGAGACGCTGATCGGCCTCGGCGCCTCGTCGATCTCGCGCCTGCCCGGCGGGTTCCTGCAGAACGCCGCCGCGACGGCCGAGTACCAGGCGACGATCGAGGCGGGCGGCCTGGCCGCCGCGCGCGGCCGGTCGCTGACGCTGGACGACAAGGTGCGCGGCCACGCGATCGAGAAGCTGATGTGCGCGTTCCGCTATGACGCGGCCGAGATGACGCGGCTGTTCGGCGATTTCGCGCGCCCCTGCCAGGAGATCGCGTCCGAGCTGCTCTCGGGCGAGGAGGCGGAGTGGCTGACCCCCGACGGGGCCGGCGGTTTCGAGATTCGCCCGGAGGCCCGCACCTGGACCCGCGCCGTCGCCGCCCGCTTCGACGCCTATTTCCCGACCGGCGCCGCGCGGCACAGCCGCATCGTCTGACGATAGGGGCCCTTTGACGCCGATTCGGGGTCAAAACCGCCCCCGACGCGGCGCCTGTCGCCCATGGACAAGTTTCAAAAAGCAACCTCCATTGCCATGCACCGCCTTCGCATGGCAATAACTGTGCAGTTCCCAAGGAGGTGAGGATTATGAGTGCGGTCACGTCGATCGAGGATGACGCGTTGCCCAGCGCCGACGAAATGGAAGCCCTCGCGGGCAGCGCCGTCGAGGCCAGCGCCTTCCTCAAGGCGATGGCGCATGACGGTCGCCTGATGATCCTGTGCCTGCTGATGGGCCGGGAACGCACCGTCGGCGAACTCGAATCCCTGGTTCCCTTCCGCCAGGCGGCCGTGTCCCAGCAGCTCGCCCGCCTGCGCCTGGAAGGCATGGTCGAGGCCGAGCGCGACGGCAAGCACCTGCGCTACCGCCTCGCCGACAAGCGCGTCGAGCGCCTGGTCGGCGTGTTGCACGAATTGTTCTGCCCGCCCGAGAGCTGACTCCGCCCCTGCAAGGGGCGCCGGGGGAGATGACGCGCGGGGACGGCCGGGGAGGCGCCGCGGCCGCAGCGCCGCTGACGCCCTGCCGCCCCCCCCTGCCGCCGGCGCCGCCCCGCCCCGCCGGGCCTTGCGCGGGCGCATCCCGGGCCGGCGCACGGGCGCCCCGCCCCGATCACACCCCCGTGAAGCGCCGCCCCTGCCGCCGCCCGCCATGCGGCGCCGCGGCGCGGCGGCCAATTCGCCGCTCGCCATTCGAGACCGCATCGGCGATACTCCGCCACCGGGAGGGGGAGATCCGCGCGCCATCCTTTGGGGGGACGGCGCTCGGATCGGGCTGCACGCCGAATTTGTCGGCGCGCGCCGTGTGCTATTGACCAGGGCGGATTGAAAACTTGGACGATTTCCCGACTGACCGCGCCAGCAACGGTGGACTCATGACCCGAACTTCCGCGGCGCAGGACCCGGCGCCGACCGGATTCATGCGCGAAGACACGCGCGACGTCGAAATCGGCGCGCTGGTCAACGCCCTCTGGCGCCAGAAGCTGGTGATCGGCGCCTTCGCCTTCGTCGCCATGGTGCTCGCCACCGCCTTCGTCTACGCCGTCACGCCCCTCTACCGCTCCTCGGCCGTGGTGATGACCGAGACCCGGCAGGAGGAGATGATCGACCTCGAGACCGTGATGGCCGGGATCGGCACCGACTACTACGCCCGCCAGGCCGAGCTCGAGATCCTGCGCTCGCGCACCCTGGCCGAGCGCGTGGTCAAGGCGCTCGACCTCGAGGCGCTGGAGTTCTTCAACCCGACGATCATCGACCGGGCCGACCAGAACCCCTACAACCTGTTCAACCTGCTCTTCGCCGCGATGGACCTGTTCAAGTCCACGATCCGCGAGACGGTGAGCGACGAGGCCCTGCCCACCGCCGATGATTTCGACCGGGACTACTGGTCGCTCCAGCGCACCATCGACAGCCTGCTGGGCACGCTCGAGGTGCAGCCGGTCGGCGAGACCTATGTCTACTCGATCACCATCTCCACCGACGACCCCGAGCTCTCGGCCGAGATCGCGAACAAGTACGCCGAGCTCTACATCCTCGAGCAGCTCGAGGTGAAGTTCGAGGCGACCCAGAACGCCACCAACTGGCTCTCGGGCCGGGTGGCCGAGCTGAAGACCGCGCTGGAAAGCGCCGAGGCCGCGCGCGAGGAGTTCATCTCCTCCACCCCGCTCATCTCCGAGGAGCAGCTGTCGGGCATCACCCGCCAGGTCAAGGAGCTGCGCGAGCGCGAGACCGGCCTGAAGGAAGACGTCGTCGCCACCCGCGCCCGCGCGCAGGAGCTCGAGCGCCTCGCCGCCGCCGGGAACTACCGCGCCGCCGCCGATCTCGTGGCCGCGCCGCGCCTGATCGGGCTGGCCGCCGACATCGAGGCCGCCCCCGCGGGCGCCCGCCGCGACGCGCTGGTCGCGCGGTTCGAGGCCGAGCTGGTCCGCCAGGCCGAGCGGCTGACCTTCGAGCAGGACCGCGCGACCTCCCAGGCCGCCGCCCTGCGCGAGACGATCCGCGACCTCGAGGCCCAGTTCGAGCGCCAGAGCACCGACCTCGTGCAGCTGCGCCAGCTGGAGCGCGAGGCCGAGGCGAGCCGCCTGATCTACGAGTACTTCCTGAACCGGATGAAGGAGACCTCGGTCCAGCAGGGCATCCAGCAGGCCGACAGCCGCATCCTGTCGCCCGCGGTGATCCACCTGGTCCCGTCTTACCCCAAGAAATCCGCCACGGTGATGCTGGCCGGGATGCTGGGCGTCGTGCTCGGCTCGATCCTCGTGCTGGTCAAGGAACAGCTCAACAAGTCGTTCCGCACCTCCGAGGACCTCGAGAAATACACCGGCCTGCCGGCGCTGGGGATGATCCCCGCCGCCCCGGTCCGCAGCCGCCGCAAGCTGCTGGAATACGGCGTGAACAAGCCGGATTCGGCGATGATGGAGGCGATCCGCAACCTGCGCACCGGCGTGCTGATGGCCAACATGGACCGCGCGCCGCAGGTGGTGATGCTGACCTCGACCCTGCCCAAGGAAGGCAAGACCACCTCGTCGATCCTGCTCTCGCTCAACGCCGCGGCGCTGGGCAAGTCGGTGCTGCTGATCGAGGGCGACCTTCGCCGCCGCACCTTCCCGGCCTATTTCGAGGCGCCGCGCAACCAGCCGGGCCTGTTGTCGGTGCTGGCCGAGACCGAGAGCTTCGAGAACGCGGTGCTGCGCGACCAGGCCACCGGCCTCGACGTGCTGCTGGGCGAGGATACGCGGACCAACGCCGCCGACGTGTTCTCCTCGCAGAAGTTCCGCACCTTCATCGACGCGATGCGCCACCGCTACGACATGGTGGTGATCGACACGCCGCCGGTCATGGCCGTGCCGGATGCGCGCGTGATCGCGCCGCTGGCGGACGCCATCATCTACTGCGTGCACTGGAACCAGACCCACCGCGACCTGGTGCGCCAGGGCCTGACCTCGTTCAGCCAGATCAAGATCCGCGTCACCGGCATGGCGCTGACCCAGATCGACCAGAAGAAGATGGCCAGCTACGGCTATGGCGGCTACGGCGCCTATTACAGCGCCTCGTCGAAATACCACAAGAACTGACGGCCGGGCCCCTGCCCCGCGCCGTCCCGCCCCCCCCGCCCCCCCCGGCGTGGGTGCGGCCGCGTTTCGGGCCCCCGCCCCCGTCCCCGCCCCCCGCGCTTCGGTTCGATTGACGTGCGGGCGCCGCGGCGCGACAATGGGATTGCGCGGGGGACGTGCGCGGGCGCCGCGCCGCCCGCCCCGCGCTTGCCGGCCGCGCGCGCGGCGCGCGCCGTCGCCGGCGCCGGGAACAAGAGAGACATGGCCCCAAGCTTTCTCGACGATCCGCTGCCAGACCTGGGCGGCCTGGTGATCCTTCTCGCCGAGGACAACGAGACCAACCAGATCGTGGCCGGGGAGATGCTGCGCGCCATGGGCGCCGAGGTGGAGATCGCCGCCGACGGCGCCGAGGCGCTGGAGCGCGCGGCCGGGCGCCCCTACGACGTGCTGGTGGTGGATATCGAGATGCCGCGGATCTCGGGCGAGGACGTGATCCGCCTGGTCCGCGCCGCCGACGAACCCCTCGCCTCGCGCCCGCTGATCGCGCTGACCGCCTACCCGCGCGAGGATGTCGGCGCCCGGCTGCTCGCCGCCGGGGCGGACGAGGTGCTGTCCAAGCCCATCGACGGGATCGCCGCCTTCGGGCGCGCCATCCTCGCGCCGCTGGAAAACCGCCGCGCGCCCCGCGCCGCGCCCGATGCGCCCGAGGCGATGGAACTCGCCGCCGTCGCGGCCGAGGCCTCCGGCTTCTCGCCCCGCACGCTGGACTGCCTGCTGCGCTCGGTCGGGCCGGGGATGATGATCCCCCTGCTCGACCGGCTGATCGAGGATATCGAGGCGGCCGCCGGAACCGTGCGGCTGGCCTCCGCCCCCGTGCAGCCCGAGGCGCTGCGCCGCGCCGGCCACGTGCTGACCGCGGTCGCCGGGTCGGCCGGCGCCGGGGCGCTGGCGCAGCGGGCCGAGGCGATGCACGCCGCCGCCGCCGCGGGCGATCTCGACGCCGCGCTGGCCGCGGCCCCGCCGCTGCTGCGCGAGGCGGACGCCGCCCTCGCGCGCCTGCGCGCGGTGCGGCAGGAGGCGGGCGCATGAAGGACGGGCCGATCCTGCTGGTCGAGGACACCCCCTCGCTGGCCATGCTCTACGAGACCATCCTGCGCCGCGCGGGCTGCGAGGTGGACGTGGCGCTGACCGGGGCGCGGGGCCTCGAGATGCTGGCCGCGCGCGGGCACCCGGTGGTGCTGCTCGACCTGATGCTGCCCGATGCGGACGGGCTCGAAATCCTGAGCCGCCTGCAGGAAAGCGCGCCCGGGGCCAAGGTGATCGCGATCACCGCCAACGGGTCGATCAACCGCGCCGTCCAGGCGATGCGGGCGGGCGCCTTCGACTTCCTCGTCAAGCCGTTCGACGAGCGCCGGCTGCTCGCCGCGCTCGACAACGCGCTGGCCGCCCGCCGCCTCGAGGCCGAGCGCGACCCCGCCGGGCGCGAGGACGACGCCGCCCCCGAGGCCCCCGCCCCGGTCCCGGAGGCGCACCGCTTCCACGGCTTCGTCGGCGGCTCGGGCGCGATGCAGGAGATCTACGCCAAGATCCGCTCCATCGCCCGGTCCACCGCCACCGTGTTCATCACCGGCGAAAGCGGCACCGGCAAGGAGGTCTGCGCCCAGGCGATCCATGCAGAGAGCCAGCGCGCGGCGGCCCCCTTCGTGCCGCTCAACTGCGCCGCGATCCCGCGCGACCTGCTGGAATCGGAGGTGTTCGGGCACCTCAAGGGCAGCTTCACCGGCGCGATCTCTGACCAGAAGGGCGCCGCGGCGCTGGCCGATGGCGGCACCCTGTTCATGGACGAGATCTGCGAGATGTCGCTGGGCCTGCAGACCAAGCTGCTGCGGTTCCTGCAGACCTCGATGATCCAGCCCGTCGGCGCCGCCGCCCCGCGCAAGGTCGACGTGCGCATCCTGTGCGCCACCAACCGCGACCCGATGGAGGAGGTCCGCCAGGGCCGCTTCCGCGAGGACCTGTTCTATCGCCTCCACGTCGTGCCGATCCACCTGCCGCCGCTGCGCGCGCGCGACGACGACCCGGTGGAGATCGCCAACGCCGCGCTGCGCGACCTCGCGGCCGAGGAGGGCAAGGCCTTCCGGCGCATGTCCCCGGATGTCGAGGCGATCTTCCGCGCCCATCCCTGGCCCGGCAACGTGCGCCAGCTGCAGAACGCGATGCGCAACGTGGTGGTGCTGCATGACGGCCCCGAGGTGACGGCGGACATGCTGCCGCCCGAGCTGATCGCCGGGCTGCGTCCCGTCCCGCCCGCCGGTCACGGCGCCCGCGCGGCGTCGGGGGGGGCGTGGGCGGGCGAGCCGCCCGAGGAGATCGACTGGACCCGCGATCCCGGCGCGATCGGCCGGGCGCCGGCGCCCATGCGCGCCCCCCTGTCCGCGCCGATCGGCGCCGGGCTCTCCGGTCATGCGCCGGACCCCCTGCCGCGCCGCCCGCTCCACGACACCCCCGCGCCCCAGGCCCAGGGCGGTCCCGGCGCGGCGCGCAGGGCGGACCCGGCGGACGCCGTGGACGGGCTTGTCGGCCTGACCCTGGCCGAGGTCGAGGAGGCGCTGATCGAGCGCACCATCGCGCGCTGCGACGGCTCGATCCCGCAGGCGGCGAAGATGCTGGGCGTCAGCCCCTCGACCCTCTACCGCAAGCGCGGCGCCCCGCTGCGCCGCCGCGGCGACGCGGCGGGCTGACCCGGCGCCTCCCCCGGCGCAGCCCGCCCCCCGGCCCCGCCCGTCCACGGCCCCGGGGCGCCGCCGCCCTTGCCCCGGCGTAAGCCGGGCGGCCTTGTCGCGCCCGCCGCCCGATGCCTTGCCAGCGCCGTAAAACCGCGTAACCGTAGGGTCCAAGGCGCGCCGTTTCACCGCGAAACGGGACAAGGCGCCATGCAACGAGACTTTCAACAGGAAGAGGTTCCAATGATCCGTCGCCTCATGCTCGCCGCGTCCGCCGTCGCCGTCTCGGCGGTCGCCGCAGCGGCCGAAGTGAAGCCCGCCGTCGTCTATGACCTGGGCGGCAAGTTCGACAAGTCCTTCAACGAGGCCGCCTATACCGGCGCCGAGGCGTTCAAGACCGAGACCGGGATCGACTACGCCGATTTCGAGATCCAGAACGACGCCCAGCGCGAGCAGGCCCTGCGCCGCTTCGCCCAGCGCGGCCATGACCCGATCATCGCCATCGGCTTCTCCCAGGCCGCCGCGGTCGAGAAGGTCGCCAAGGAATTCCCCGAGAGCCGCTTCGGCATCGTCGACATGGTGGTCGACCTGCCCAACGTGCGCTCGATCCTGTTCAAGGAGCACGAGGGCTCCTACCTCGTGGGCATCATGGCCGCGATGGCGTCTGAATCGGACAAGGTCGGCTTCGTCGGCGGCATGGACATCCCGCTGATCCGCAAGTTCGCCTGCGGCTATGTCGGCGGCGCCAAGGCGGCGGGCGCGACGGATGTCTACCAGAACATGACCGGCACCACCGGCGCGGCCTGGAACGACCCGGCCAAGGGCTCGGAGCTGACCAAGAACCAGTTCGCCCAGGGCGCGGACGTGGTCTACCACGCCGCCGGCGGCACCGGGATCGGCGTGATCCAGGCCGCGGCCGATGAAGGCAAGCTGGCCATCGGCGTGGACAGCAACCAGAACGGCATGGCCCCGGGCTCGGTCCTGACCTCGATGCTCAAGCGCGTCGACATCGCCGTGATGGACGCCTTCATGGACGTCAAGAACGACGAGTGGTCGACCGGCTTCGAAGTGCTGGGCCTCGCCGAGGGCGGCGTCGACTACGCGATGGACGACAACAACAAGTCCCTCGTCTCGGCCGACATGCTGACCGCGGTGGAAGCGGCCAAGGCCAAGATCATCTCGGGCGAGATCGTGGTCCACGACTACATGGCCGACAGCACCTGCCCCTACTGATCCCGCGCGCCGCCCTTTCGGGGCGGTCGACCGGACTTCGCGCCTCTCCCGGCCCCCGGGGGAGGCGCTTTGGGTTCACGCCCCCGTCACGCTTCGGTCACGGCGATGAATGCAGGATTGGGTCTCCATAATCTCGCAAGCAGGGAGTCTTCGAGATGAGAGCGACCGTCCTGTCCACGCTGCTGGCCGCATCGGCCGCGCTGCCAACCGCCGCCTCCGCCAACCTGCTGACCAATGGCGGGTTCGAGACCGGCGACCTGTCCGGCTGGCTCTGCTCGGGCGCGCCCGAGTGCCGGGCGGCTTTCGGCCTCCCGCGCACCGGCTTCTACCACCTTCAGGGCTACGACAACTCGGGCTTCGCGACGTTGAGCCAGGGCATCGCCACCACCATCGGCGAGACCTACCTGATGTCGGGCTGGGCCGCGCTCTCCATGGTCGACCCGGGCAACATCCTGCGCTTCGCCGCGGCGGGGAGCACGCAGACCGCCGTGGTGACCGCCCCCTTCACCTACACGCAGACCGAGATGTATTTCACCGCCGTCGCCACGACCACCATCGTGGAGGTGCTGTTCGAGACCGACGATCTGCGCGGCAGCTGGTATGTCGACGACCTGTCGGTGGTCGCCGCCCAGGCGCCCTCGGACGTGCCGCTGCCCGCCGCCGCGCCGCTGCTGCTGATGGGCCTCGGGGGGCTCGCCGCCCTGCGCCGCCGCTGACAGGCGCCCGAGCGGCAGGCCCCCGCGGCAGGCCCCCGAGCGGCAGGCCCCCTGCGGCCGGCCCCCTTGCGGCAAGACGGAAAGGCGCGCCCCCCGGCGCGCCTTTTTCTTTGCCCCGCCCCGCGCCGCGGTCTTACGCTGCGGAGGCGCTTCCGCACGCGCCGCCATTCATTTATCGTTTGGTCAAATACCGACGGACCGCCGGGCGCCCCAGCCCCGGCAGGCCCGCGCCGCCCGACAGGAGAGCCCATGTTCCGCAAAGCCGCCGTGGCCGCCGCCGCGTTTCTCGCCGCCGCCCCCGCCCTCGCCGACCCGGCGCTGGTCTATTCCTCGGGCGGCAAGTTCGACAAGAGCTTCAACGAGGGCGCCTGGAACGGGGCCAAGGCCTGGGCGGCGGAGACGGGGGGCAGCTTCGGCGAGTTCGAGATCGCCTCTCCCGCCCAGTCCGAACAGGCGCTGCGCACCTTCGCGCGCCGCGGCTACTCGCCCGTCGTCGCCATCGGCTTCACCCATGCCAACGCGCTGGCCAAGGTGGCGCCCGAGTTCCCGGACACGCAGTTCGCCATCGTCGACATGGTGGTCGACGCGCCCAACGTGCAATCCATCGTCTACCGCGAGCACGAGGGCGGCTATGTCGTCGGCCTGATCGGGGCGCTGACGTCGAAATCCAAGATCCTCGGCTTCGTCGGCGGCATGGACATCCCCCTGATCCGCAAGTTCGAATGCGGCTACCGGCAGGGCGCCGCCGCGGCCGCGACCCCGGCGAAGGTGCTGAGCAACATGACCGGGACCACCCCCGCCGCCTGGTCCGACCCCGCGCGCGGCGCGGAACTGGCCGCCGCGCAGATCGCCCAGGGCGCCGACGTGGTGATGCAGGCCGCGGGCGGGACCGGCATCGGCGTGCTGCAGGCCGCCGCCGACAACGGCGCCCTCGGGATCGGCACCGACAGCAACCAGAACGGCCTGCACCCGGGCAAGATCCTCACCACCATGCTCAAGCGCGTCGACGTGGCCGTGCAGCGGGTCTTCGCCGAGGGCGGCTGGCAGCCCGGCATCGACTCGCTCGGCGTCGCGGAAGGCGGCATCGGCTGGGCGCTGGACGAGCATAACCGCGCCCTGGTCACCCCCGAGGTCGAGGCCGCCGCCGACGCCGCCATGGCCGCCATCGACGCGGGCGAGATCAGCGTCCACGACAGCTCCATGCAGGGCCCCTGCCCGGTCGAGTGAGGCCCCCAATGACAGCTTCCGCCCCCGCCATCGAACTCGTCGGCGTCACCAAGCGCTTCGGGCCCGTCCTCGCCAATTCCGACATCCACCTGCGGGTGGAGAAAGGCGCCATCCACGGCATCATCGGCGAGAACGGCGCCGGCAAATCCACCCTGATGTCGATCCTCTACGGCTTCTACCAGGCCGATGCGGGCGAGATCCGGGTGGACGGCAAACCGGTGAAGATCCCCGACGCCGACGTCGCCATCAGCCTCGGCATCGGCATGGTCCACCAGCACTTCATGCTGGTCGAGCCGTTCACGGTGCTCGAGAACGTCATGCTCGGGGCCGAGGGGGGCGCGATGCTCTCCCGCGGGCGCGCCGCCGCGCGGGCCGAGCTGCAGCGGCTGGAGCGGGAATACGGCCTGCATGTCGATCCCGACGCCATCGTCGGGGACCTGCCCGTCGGCCAGCAGCAGCGGGTGGAGATCCTCAAGGCGCTCTATCGCGGCGCCGAGATCCTGATCCTCGATGAGCCCACCGGCGTGCTGACCCCGGACGAGGCCGACCAGCTGTTCCGCATCCTCGACCAGCTGCGGGCGCAGGGCAAAACCGTGCTCCTCATCACCCACAAGCTGCGCGAGATCATGGCCATCACCGACGCCGTGTCCGTCATGCGCCGCGGAGAGATGGTCGCGACGCGCGAGACGGCGAAGACCAGCGTCGAGGAGCTGGCCGAGCTGATGGTCGGCCGCTCGGTCCTGCTGCGCGTCGAGAAAGGCCCCGCCAACCCCGCCGAGGTGCGCCTGTCGGTGAAGGAGGCCCGCGTGGTGGACACGCTGGGGGTCGAGCGCCTGCGCGGCGTGTCGTTCGACGTGCGCGCCGGGGAAATCGTCGGCATCGCCGGCGTCGCGGGCAACGGCCAGTCGGAACTGCTGGAGGCCATCTCCGGCATGAGGCGCCTCACCTCCGGGACCATCGTCGTCAACGGCCAGCCGCGCGAGGCCGCGGACCCGGCCGAGCTGCGGGCCATGGGCCTCGCCCACATCCCCGAGGACCGGCACCGCATGGGCCTCGTGACCAGGTTCCAGGCCAAGGAGAACGTGATCCTCGGCTATCACGGCGATCCGAAATACCAGTCGGGCCCGTTCCTCGACCGCGCCGCGATCCTCTCGGATTGTCAGCGGCAGATGGAAGAATACGACGTGCGCCCGCCGGACCCGGAGCTGAAATGCGCCAATTTCTCGGGCGGGAACCAGCAGAAGATCGTGCTGGCGCGCGAGATCGAGCAGGACCCGGACGTGCTGATCATCGGCCAGCCGACCCGCGGCGTGGACGTGGGCGCGATCGAGGCCATCCACCGGCGGCTGATCGCGCTGCGGGACGCGGGCAAGGCCATCCTGCTGGTGTCGGTGGAGCTGGACGAGATCCGGGGGCTCTCGGACCGCGTCCTGGTGATGTTCGACGGGCGGGTGATGGGCGAGCTGCCCGGGAGCGCGGATGAGCGTGAGATCGGGTTGTTGATGTCTGGGGTTGAGGGTGGTGCGTGATGGGGGATACTGCCAACGTCACCGCTGAAGCCTCGCAGTGGAGCGAGTACGATCTGGCCATAGTCCGGCTCTGGCTAACCGCAATAACGGCAGCCATAGTCGCTGGAATTGGCATATTCAACGCCCACACAAATCACCTAAAGCGCAAGCAAGACCTGTTCGAAACCCGATACAATCTGTACAAAAATTTAATAGACGCAGGGTATTGCGCCCATGAAATTTCCGAGAAATTCAAATTTCTCCATGAGACCCCTCCAGATTCATCAGGAAAACTTGAGAGGAGCGAGGTTTTATACGATTTTGCAGAACAAATTGGGAAAATATCAGCCCTAATTCGGGAGTCTTCCTTTGTCTTTGGAGATGACGAAGCCAGCCAGCTTTACGAAAAGCTTGAAATAAGTAAGATAAAATCGGGGGAACATCTGAAATTAGGAAAGGGCGAAATGGACCCACTTAGATTTCAAGCACATCGCCTTGATGAAATCCATCGGATACTAGCCCCAAAAATGAGGCTCCGTTAAATGAACGCCCAACTCCCCCGCTGGGTCGATCTCGGCCTCATCCCGCTCCTCAACCTCGTCGCCGCCTTCCTGGTCGCCGGGCTCGTCGTGCTGATCATCGGAGAGGACCCCATAAAGGCCGTCGAGGTCATCGTCTGGGGCGCCCTCGGATGGGGCGAGGGCATCGGCTTCACCCTGTTCTACGCCACCAACTTCATCTTCACCGGCCTCGCCGTCGCCATCGCCTTCCACGCCGGGCTGTTCAACATCGGCGGAGAGGGGCAGGCCTATATCGGCGGGCTCGGCGTCGCCATCGCGTGCCTCGCGCTCGACACCGCTCTGCCCTGGTGGCTGATCGCCCCCATCGCCGCGGTGATGGGCGGGGCGTTCGGCGCGGGCTGGGCGCTGATCCCGGCGTACCTTCAGGCGAAACGAGGCTCCCACATCGTCATCACCACCATCATGTTCAACTTCATCGGCGCCTCGTTGATGGCGTACCTCCTGGTGAACGTGATGAAGGTCGAGGGCGCGATGGCCCCCGAATCCCGCACCTTCGAGGAAGCGGGGCGGCTGCCGAAGCTCGACGGGTTCATGTCCCTCTTCGGCCAGGACATCGGCGGCGCGCCGCTGAACGTCAGCTTCTTCCTCGCCATCGCGGCCTGCATCTTCTGCTGGGCGCTGATCTGGCGCACGAAGCTGGGGTATGAGATCCGCACCTTCGGCGCCAACCCGACGGCGGCGAATTATGCAGGGATTTCGGCCACGAAAATCATCGTGGTGGCCATGTGCATCTCGGGCGCGCTGGCGGGGATGATGGCGCTGAACCCGGTGATGGGGGACCAGAACCGGCTGTTCCTCGACGTCGCGGGGGGCGCGGGCTTCGTGGGCATCGCCGTGGCGCTGATGGGGCGGGCGCACCCGCTGGGCGTCGCGCTGGCGGCGCTGCTGTTCGGGGTGCTCTACCAGGGCGGCGCTGAATTGGCGTTCGAGATGCCGACCATCACCCGCGACATGGTGGTGGTGATCCAGGGCCTCGTGGTGCTGTTCGCGGGGGCGCTGGAGTTCATGTTCCGCCCGGCGGTCGCGCGCCTGTTCGCGATGGGCAAGACGGAGGCCGCGTGATGGACCTGGTGCAGATCCTGGCGATCCTCGATTCCACCATCCGGCTGTCGGCGCCGCTGCTGCTGGTCTGCCTTGCGGGGCTGTATTCCGAGCGCTCGGGCGTCATCGACATCGGGCTGGAGGGCAAGCTTCTGGGCGCCGCCTTCGCCGCCGCCGCCGCCGCCTTCGTGCTGGACGGCGCGCTGCTGGGCGTGGCGGACGTCTACAAGATCTGCCTCGGCTGGGCGTCCGGGGACGGAGGCGCCTGCACCGGCCTGGCCCTGTTCGAGCGCGACTTCAACGGGCGGCTGGTGATGCCCCCGCCGGAGACCTATGGCGGCGTCCTGATGGACGGCGCCTGGACGGGGCTGATGGCTGGCATGCTGACCGGCGTGGCGCTGGCGCTGATCCATGGCGCGGCCTGCATCACCTTCCGCGGCAACCAGATCGTGTCGGGGGTGGCCATCAACTTCCTTGCGGCAGGGCTGACGGCGCTGCTCGGGCAGGCCTGGTTCCGCCAGGGCGGGCGCACCCCGCCGCTGATGGGCGACGCGCGGTGGACCCCGCTCGACTGGCCGCTGACCGAGACGCTAGGCGACGTGCCCTTCATCGGCCCGGTCTATGCGGACCTGGTCTCGGGCCATCACGGGCTGGTCTACGTGGCGTTCCTCGCCGCCCCCTTCACCTGGTGGCTGCTCTACAAGACCCGCTTCGGGCTGCGGCTGCGCGCGGTGGGCGAGAGCCCGGCGGCGGTGGACACGGCGGGGATCTCGGTGACCCGGCTGCGCTACCAGGCGGTGATCTGCGCGGGCATCTGCTGCGGGCTGGCGGGGGCGTACCTGTCCACCGCGCAGATCGCGGGCTTCGTGGTGAACATGTCCGCGGGCAAGGGGTTCATCGCGCTGGCGGCGCTGATCTTCGCCAAGTGGCGCCCCATCCCGGCCATGTTCGCCTGCCTTCTGTTCGGCTTCCTCGACGCGCTGGCCAACTTCGCGCAAGGCAAGTCGCTGCCGGGCATCGGAGAGGTGCCGGTGCAGGCGATGCAGGCCCTGCCCTACATCCTCACCGTCGTGCTGCTGGCCGGGTTCATCGGCAAGGCCATCCCCCCGAAGGCGGGCGGGACCCCGTATGTGAAGGAGCGCTGAGCCATGGAGGCCGCCGAAGACCTGTTCCTCGCCGCCCTGAAGGCGCGGGAGAAAGCCCACGCCCCCTATTCGAACTTCGCCGTGGGCGTCGCCATCCGCACCGAGAGCGGGGCGATCTTCACCGGCGCGAACATGGAGAACCAGTCCTATCCCGAGGGCTGGTGCGCCGAGACGACCGCCATCGGCCACATGCTGATGGCAGCGAAGACCCCTGCCGACAAGCGCATCGCCGAGGTGGCGGTGGCGGCGGAGCTGTCGCCCCCCATCACCCCCTGCGGGGGCTGCCGCCAGCGCCTGCGCGAATTCTCGGCCCCCGAGACGCTGGTCCATGCCTGCAATCTCGACGGCCCCCAGGCCAGCTACACCATGGCCGAGCTCCTCCCCGCCGCCTTCGCCTTCCGCGAAGACGACGCTTGAAATCCGCCGCGCAAGAGCGAGATCCCAGACATGACCGACGCCGCCGACCTGATCCGCAAGACCGCCGGGGACGCCCCCGTGTCCCTCGGCCTCATCCTCGGCTCCGGCCTCGGCGCGCTGGGCGAGGAGCTTGAGAACGCCCATGCCTTCCCGTTCGAGGACCTGCCGGGCTTCCCGGTCTCGGGCGTCTCGGGCCATGCCGGGCGGCTGGTGGTGGGCGAGCTTGAAGGGGTGCGCGTCGCGCTCCTCTCTGGCCGCGCGCATTACTACGAGAAGGGCGACGCCGCGGTGATGCGCCCGGCGCTGGAGACGCTCAAAGCCCTCGGCGCCCCCGCCCTTCTGCTGACCAACGCGGCCGGGAGCCTCGATGAGCAGATGCCCCCCGGCTCGCTTATGGCGCTGACCGACCACATCAATTACTCCGGCCTCAACCCCCTGATCGGGGAAGAGACCGACGCGCGCTTCACCAACATGGTCGACGCCTATTCCCCGGACCTGCGCGCGCGGCTTCTGGACGCCGCGCACGGGCTGGGGCAGCCGCTGGCCGAGGGCGTCTACATGTGGTTCTCCGGCCCCTCCTTCGAGACGCCCGCGGAAATCCGCGCCGCGCGGATCCTCGGGGCCGACGCGGTGGGCATGTCCACCGTGCCCGAATGCATCCTCGCCCGGTTCCTCGGGCTCGAGGTCGCCGCCGTGTCGGTGATCACCAATCTCGGCGCCGGGATGACCGGCGCCCCCCTTTCGCATGACGAGACGAAGTCCGAGGCCGCCGCCGCGCAGCAGAAGTTCCGCGCGCTGGTCCGCCGCTTCGTCGGGAGCTTCAAATGACTGAAGACATGGCCGAGATCGCGCGGCGCTGCATCGCCTGCCTCGACCTGACCGACCTGACCGACGACTGCGACGAGGCGGCGATCGACGCGCTCTGCGCCCGCGCCGTCACGCCCCATGGCACCGTCGCCGCGATCTGCATCTGGCCGAAATTCGTCGCCTATGCGCGCAAACAGCTGCCCGCCGACGTGAAGATCGCCACCGTGGTCAACTTCCCCACCGGGGCGGAGCCGGCCGAGGACGTGATCGAGATGACCGAGCGCGCGGTGCTGGACGGCGCCGACGAGATCGACATGGTCATCCCGTGGCAGGAGCTGATGGAGGGCCGCGCCCAGAACGTGCTGACCCGGGTCGAGCGCGTCAAGCGCGCCGCCGGGACCGCGAAGGTGAAGGCGATCCTCGAGACCGGGATGCTCGAGGACCACGACCTGATCCGCAAGGCTTCGCGGCTGGCGCTGGAAGGCGGGGCGGATTTCATCAAGACCTCCACCGGCAAGGCCCCGGTCAGCGCCACGCTGGGCGCCGCCGAGATCATGCTGAACGTGATCCGCGATTTCGACCGCACCCGCGGCTTCAAGCCCGCGGGCGGGATCAAGACCGCGCAGGACGCGGCGAATTACATGCAGCTGGCCGAACAGATCCTCGGCGAGGGTTGGGCGATCCCGGCCAATTTCCGCCTCGGCGCCTCCTCGGTGCTCGACGCGCTGATCGCCGCCGTGGAAGGGCGCGAGGCCGCCGCCTCGGAGGGCTACTGATGCTGCCGCAGGAGGTGATCCTGAAGAAGCGCCGCGGGCAGGAATTGTCCGCCGAGGAGATCGGCTTCTTCATCCGCGGGCTGACGGCGGGGGACGTGACCCATGCCCAGGCCGCCGCCCTCGCCATGGCGATCTGCTTCCAGAAGATGACCGACCCCGAGCGCGTGGCGCTGACCGAGGCGATGCGGGATTCCGGGGACGTGATGCGCTGGGACCTGCCCGGCCCGGTGGTGGACAAGCACTCCACCGGCGGCGTCGGGGACGTGGTGTCGCTGATGCTGGCCCCTGCGCTGGCCGCCTGCGGGGTCTATGTGCCGATGATCTCGGGCCGCGGCCTCGGGCATACCGGGGGCACGCTCGACAAGCTGTCCGCGATCCCGGGCTATGACGCCGCGCCCTCGCCCGATGCGCTGACGAAGGTCGTGCGCGAGGTCGGCTGCGCCATCATCGGCCAGACCGGGGACCTCGCGCCCGCGGACCGCACGCTTTATTCCATCCGCGACGTGACGGGGACGGTGGAGTCGGTGGACCTGATCACCGCCTCGATCCTGTCGAAGAAGCTCGCCGCCGGGCTGGACGCGCTGGTGATGGACGTGAAGGTCGGAACCGGCGCCTTCATGGAGACGGCCGAGGATGCCGAGGCGCTGGCCCGCTCGCTCGTGGCCGTGTCCAACGGCGCCGGCTGCGCCTGCTCGGCCCTGATCACCGACATGAACGAGCCGCTGGCCCCCGCCGCGGGCAACGCGGTGGAGGTCGCGCTCGCCGCCCGGTTCCTGGCGATGTACGAGGTGGACGGGCGCCTCTGGGACGTCACCGTGGGGCTGGGCGGAGAGCTGCTGGCGCTCTGCGGGGCGGAAGCCGACGCCGCGGCGGGCCGCGCGAAGATCGCCGCGGCGTTCGAGAGCGGCAAGGCGGCGGAGATCTTCGGGCGCATGGTCAGCGCCCTCGGCGGGTCCACCGATTTCATGGAGCGGTTCGAGGAGATCCTGCCCCGCGCCCCCGTCATCCGGCCGCTGGCGGCAGACGCGGGCGGCGCGGTGACCGGCATCGACGCCCGCGCGCTCGGCAATGCCGTGGTGGAGCTTGGCGGCGGGCGCACGCGCCCCGAGGACGGCATCGACCTCGCCGTCGGCCTGACCGAGACGGCGGGCATCGGCGCCGCCCTTTCGCCCGGCGATCCGCTGGCGGTGATCCACGCGCGCGATGAAGCGGCGTGGGAGAAGGCGGCCGCCCGCATCCGCGCCGCCTACAGCCTTGGCGATCCGCGCGACGCGGCGGGGATCGGCCCCGGTCACGACGCCCCGGTCTTGCGCCGCATCGGCCCGGACGACATCTAGGACCTGTTGATTCAGGGAGGTTTTCGGGATGGCCCGGGTTTTTCTTTTCGTGATGGACAGCGTCGGCATCGGCGGCGCGGCGGATGCGGCGGCGTTCGGGGACGAGGGGGCGAACACCGTCCTGCACATCGCCGAGGCGTGCTCCCAGGGCCGCGCCAATGACGGCCGCGCCGACCGGCTGAACCTACCGAACCTCTCGCGCCTCGGGCTTGCGGCGGCCTGCGAGCTGTCCTGCGGGACCCGCCCGCCGGGCCTGCTGGCCGGGGGCTTCGGCGCCTGGGGCGTGGGGGTCGAAGCCTCGCCCGGCAAGGACACCATCACCGGCCACTGGGAGCTGGCGGGGGTGCCGCTGCAGAAGGACTGGGGCTATTTCCCGGATACGGAGCCGTGCTTCCCGCAGCCGCTGATCGACGCGCTGGTCGCGGAATGCGATCTGCCGGGCATCCTCGGGAACAAGCACGCCTCGGGCACCGCGATCCTCGACGAGCTGGGCGAGGAGCACATCCGCACCGGCAAGCCGATCTGCTACACCTCGGCGGATTCCGTGTTCCAGGTCGCCGCGCATGAAGAACACTTCGGCAAGCGCAGGCTGATGAAGCTCTGCGAGGCCGCGCGGCGGCTGGTGGACGACTACGACATCGGCCGGGTCATCGCCCGCCCCTTCGTCGGCGAGCGCCCGGGGGAGTTCAAGCGCACCGCCAACCGCAAGGATTTCTCCACCCCGCCGCCCGCGAAGACGATCCAGGAGCGGGTGCAGGCCAGGGGCGGCTATGTCACCGGCATCGGCAAGATCGAGGACATCTTCGCAGGCAAGGGCGTGGATGAGACCCGCAAGGGCCGCAACGACATGGCGCTGATGAACCAGGCCATCCTGGCGATGGAGGAGGCGGAGCCGGGGGACCTCGTCTTCGCCAATTTCGTCGAGTTCGACAGCCTTTACGGCCACCGGCGGGACGTGGCGGGCTATGCCCGCGCGCTCGAGGCCTTCGACGCCAAGCTGCCGGAGATGCTGGAGAAGATGAAGCGGGGGGACCTGCTGATCCTGACCGCGGACCATGGCAACGACCCGACCTGGACCGGGACGGACCACACGCGGGAGAATGTGCCGATCCTCTGCGCCGGGCCGGACCTGCAGCGCGGTTCCTTCGGCAAGGTGGCTTTCGCGGACGTGGCGGAAACGGTGGCCGCCGTGCTCGGCCTGCCGCTGGAGGGGCCGGGGAAACCGTTCCTCGAGGTGGTGGAGACGGGGGGCTTCCGGCCAGTTCGCCCCGAAGCCTGACGGCCGGGGGCGCGTGCGGGCGGCCTCGGGGGGCGTTAAGCCCCCGCTCGACCGCCCGCGCCGCGCCTCCAGGCGCGGCGGCGCTCAGCCCCTGCGGCGGCGCGTGGCGGCGGCCAGCGCGCCGAGGCCCAGCAGGGCGAGCGGCGCGGCGGCGGGCAGCGGCACGTCGGCGGCGGGGGCGTCCTGGCGCAGGAAGGTCACCATCTCGCCCGTGTCGTCATAGACCCCCTCGTAGTAATTCGTGGTAAGCTCGTACATCAGGGACAGCGCGTCGCCCTTCAGAAGCGCCAACCCGCCGAAGATCTCCACCGCGTAGGCGCGGAATTCCCAGTAATCCACCAGGCCGTCCGTCACCCGGAACATGTTGAACGGGGCGCCGGCGGCGAGCTCCCTGCCCTGCCACCAGGTCCCGATCACCTCGGGCGCCGAGGTGACCACGACCGACGAGGCCCGGAACGCCCCGTCGCCATCCGGCAGGGTGACCAGGCCGGTGACGGTCCCCGGCTCGAAGCCGTGTTGGTTGGAGAAGCTGAATTCGTAGACGGCGGCGGCGGCCGGTCCGGCAAGGGCGACGGACAGGATGGCGG
Organism: Rhodovulum sp. DZ06; assembly: GCF_050586345.1. Taxonomy (NCBI): domain Bacteria; kingdom Pseudomonadati; phylum Pseudomonadota; class Alphaproteobacteria; order Rhodobacterales; family Paracoccaceae; genus Rhodovulum; species Rhodovulum sp. DZ06. Next base: position 154,080 of record NZ_JBOCEF010000003.1, on the reverse strand, counting down.
CCGCGGCGGCGCTGCGCAGGCGGGACATGAGAACCCCCCAAGGTTCTGTTGCGTGGATGTGGATGGCCCCGCCGCGCCCCTGGGCCGGGCGCGGCGGGACTGCGCGGGGCCTCAGCCCCGGCGGCGGCGCCCGGCGAGGGCCGGCGCGCCAAGGCCCGCCAGCGCCAGCGGCGCGGCGGCGGGAAGGGAGACGTCGGCGGGGGCGTCGCTGCCGAGGAAGGTGAAGCTCAGCGTCTGCGGGTCGTACTGTGTGAAATAGCCCGCCAGCTCCCCGCCTCTATACCGATAGAGAACCGCATTATTTATGGGATTTCAGGTATCGAAATTCAGGATCAACGCAAAAAATCTAAATCAGCGCCCAAGCGACTATAAAAAGTGACGACATACACTGCCCCATCGAGGACCTCGAACGCATTGAACTCCGCGGTCCCTGCGAAGTCTCCCCGCCACGCCGTCGTTCCGAAATGCCCGTCGGGCTCGATCCGCAAGCCCTCGATCGACGTTATGAACAGCGTCTCGGCCGCGAACACGCCGTCGCCGTCGGGCAGAGTCAGTTGGCCGGTCACCACGACCGGGACGTACGGGTTCTCAGCGCTAAAGCTGAATTCGTACACCGAAGTTGCGGACGCGGCGCCCGTAAAGGTCAAGAATACCGTCGCCGCAGCAACGGCTTTATATAAAAACGACATGGCGAACCCCCAAGTTTGCCCGAGTCTATATTGATGAGTCCTTGAGTTTTACAGCGCCATCCCGGGGAATGCCGTCCCAGCGCCCGCCCGCCCTTGCCTCTCTCGCCCATGGGCGGGATAGTCCGGCAAACGCTTGCAGGAGCCCCCCATGACCGCGAATCCGCATCTCACCATCGTCGATCACCCGCTGGTGCAGCACAAACTCACCATCATGCGCGACAAGGGCACCTCGACGAAGGGGTTCCGCCAGCTGCTGAAGGAGATCTCGCTGCTGCTGGGCTACGAGATCCTGCGCGACCTGCCGATCACCACCACCACCATCGACACCCCGATGGAGGAGATGGAGGCCCCAACCCTGGCGGGCAAGAAGCTGGTGCTGGTGTCGATCCTGCGCGCCGGGAACGGCCTGCTGGAGGGCATCCACGACCTCGTCCCCTCGGCCCGCGTCGGCTATGTCGGCCTCTATCGCGACGAGGAGACGCTGAAGCCCGTCCAGTACTACTTCAAGGTGCCCTCGGATCTCGGCGACCGGCCGGTGATCGTGGTCGACCCGATGCTGGCCACCGGCAACTCCACCGTCGCCGCCGTGGACCTGCTGAAAGAGGCCGGCGCCAAGGACATCCGCTTCCTGTGCCTGCTCGCCGCCCCCGAGGGCGTGGCGCGGATGGCCGAGGCGCACCCGGACGTGCCGATCGTCACCGCAGCCCTCGACCGCCAGCTGAACGACAAGGGCTACATCCTGCCCGGCCTCGGGGACGCGGGCGACCGGATGTTCGGGACCAAGTAAGCCCCACGGCGGCCCGGACCCGGGCGCAGAAGGACTGGCGCCAAACATGGCGCGGCGGCCTTATAGTCTCCGTACTGGAAACAGCCAATCCCGCCCCCGCCGCTTTGATCCGCGCGGGGGCGGTCCTATTTCGGGGACATGCGGCATCCACGCCGCAGGGAAAGGAGCGCCCATGTCCATCCGTCCGGTGAAGCGAGAGATCGAGGCCCAGGCCACGATGGAGGGCGCGGGCGTGCACCTGCACCGCGCCTTCGGGTTCCACGACCCGAAGGAGAACGACCCCTTCCTGCTGTTCGACGATTTCCGCAACGACGACCCGGCGAAATACCGCAAGGGCTTCCCCTGGCACCCGCACCGGGGGATCGAGACGATCACCTATGTGCTGGCGGGCGAGGTCGACCATGCCGACAGCCTCGGCAACCGCGGCACGCTGGGCGCGGGCGACGTGCAGTGGATGACCGCCGGCAGCGGCATCATGCACCAGGAGATGCCGCGCGGGAACGCCTCGGGCGTCATGCATGGGTTCCAGCTCTGGGCCAACCTGCCGAGCAGCTTGAAGATGACCACGCCCAACTACCAGGATGTCCCGAGCGCCGAGATCCCGGTGCGCGTCGATGATGACGGCACGGTGATCCGCGTCGTCACCGGCGACTGGCGCGGCATCCGCGGGCCGGTGGACGGGATCGCCGCCGATCCGCGCTATCTCGACGTCTCGGTGCCGCCCAACACCCGCAAACGCATCAAGGTCGAGGTCGAGCGCAACGCCTTCGCCTACATCTTCGCCGGGGCCGGGACCTTCAAGGGCGCCTCGGACCCGTTCGGCGTGCTGCTGGAGAAGGAGGTGGACGGCGAGGAGGTGCATATCCGCGACCTCTCGGGCGACCGCACGCTGGTGGTGTTCGACCGCGGCGACGAGGTGGAAATCCGCTCGGGCCCCGAGGGCGTGCGGTTCCTGCTCGTCTCGGGCAAGCCGATCCAGGAGCCGGTGGCCTGGCACGGGCCGATCGTGATGAACCGGCCGGAAGAGCTGATGCAGGCCTTTGATGAATTGCGGAAGGGGACCTTCATTCGCGAGGAGGCGCGGGGGCTGTGAGCCCTCGTCTCTTCCCCGCGCAGGACATGGCGCCATACTCTTCCCAACATGGAAGAAGAATCACTTGAATTTCCGACGCTGGAGACGCCCGTCGCAGACTGGGAGGCCGCTGTTGAAAGCAACGCGGTCGCCCTGATCTTTCAGAGCGTCATCATCCATTTTCGCTCCCGGAAGCTGAACATCGCCGTCAGCGGCGAGCTGCGCGCCGTGCAGGCCACCATTGGCGTGCCGCTCGGCGGCGGACGCGCCAGGTCGGATCGACTGAGATCGATTCAAAAGCGAGCGAAGGATGCCGCGGAGGCTCCTGCCCCGCGTCCGCACCTCGGAAAGCTGCGGCCGTCCATGGTGTACTCTCGGCTGCGCTGCGCCCGGGCCTTCACCGTCGATGACCTGGACTATGCCAGCTGCTACCTGAGTCTCCTCGCGCCCGGCGTACTCGACCAGAACGACGATGTGTCCGGCCTCATGCTACGTGCTTCGAACTCGGGCGGCGCGCTGTTCAGCACGGCTGGCCTGGGGCTCCTGACGCCGGAACTGTCTCCGTTTCCGTCTTACAGCCTCGGCTCCGGCTACATCGTGCTGTCGAGCCAGGACCTGCGCCCGCTCTCCTGACAGGCTTACACGGTTTCTTAACCATCCCTCCCCCACGCTGCGTTCCATCGCATTCAATGTTTGTTCTCGTAAAGTTCCATGCTATGTATCGGAACCAAACCAGAACACCCGCGCCGCTGGACGTATCCCGGCGGACATGGGAGAAGGATGGCAGGCAATGGCTCAGAGCATCATGGAACTGACGGGCAAGGGCGGCATGGACAAGCAGAAGGCGCTGGACGCGGCGCTCGCGCAGATCGAGCGGAATTTCGGCAAGGGCTCGATCATGAAGCTCGGCCAGCAGACCACGATGGATATCGAGTCGGTCTCCACCGGCTCCATCGGGCTCGACATCGCGCTCGGCATCGGCGGCCTGCCCAAGGGGCGCATCATCGAGGTCTATGGCCCCGAATCCTCGGGCAAGACCACCCTCGCGCTGCATGTCATCGCCGAGGAGCAGAAGAAGGGCGGCATCTGCGCCTTCGTCGACGCCGAGCACGCGCTGGACCCGTCCTATGCGCGCAAGCTGGGCGTGGACGTGGACGAGCTGCTGATCTCGCAGCCCGATGCGGGCGAGCAGGCGCTGGAAATCACCGACACGCTGGTCCGCTCGGGCGCGGTCTCGGTGGTCGTGGTCGACTCGGTCGCCGCCCTGACGCCGAAATCGGAGCTCGAGGGCGACATGGGCGACAGCTCGGTCGGCGTGCAGGCCCGGCTGATGTCCCAGGCGATGCGCAAGCTGACCGGCTCGATCTCCCGCTCGAAATGCATGGTCATCTTCATCAACCAGATCCGCATGAAGATCGGCGTGATGTTCGGCTCGCCCGAGACCACCACGGGCGGCAACGCGCTGAAATTCTACTCCTCCGTCCGTCTCGACATCCGCCGCATCGGCGCGCTGAAGGACCGGGACGAGGTGGTCGGCAACGCCACCCGCGTGAAGATCGTGAAGAACAAGGTCGCCCCGCCGTTCAAGCAGGTCGAGTTCGACATCATGTATGGCGAGGGGATCTCCAAGACCGGCGAGCTGCTGGACCTCGGGGTCAAGGCCGGCGTGGTCGAGAAATCGGGCTCCTGGTTCTCCTACGGCGATCAGCGGATCGGCCAGGGGCGCGAGAACGCGAAGACGTTCCTGAAGGAAAACAAGGACATCGCCTGGGCGATCGAGGACAAGATCCGCGCGGCCCATGGCCTCGACTTCGACGCGCCCCCGGGCGGGGACGAGGACGAGGTGCTCGAGGGCTGAGCGCCCCGGCATGACGGCGTTCGAACCGGCGCGCGGCCCCCACCGCGCGCCGGTTTTGCATTTGCGCCTTGCGGCGACGCGCCCCTTGCTCCCGGTGGAAACTTTCTTAGAATCATTCCAAATCTGATCCCACCGGAGCATTCCCATGTTCGGCTTCACCCTTGGCCGCAAGCGGTTCGGCGACCTCTCGGACCGCGAGATCCTCGCCCTCGCCATCTCCTCCGAGGAAGATGACGCGCGCATCTATCTCGACTTCGCCGAGCGCCTGCGCCTCGACTTCCCCGCCACCGCGAAAATCTTCGAGGAGATGGCGGCGGAGGAGAACGAGCACCGCCGCCGCCTGATCGACCGGTTCAAGAAACGCTTCGGCGAGGTGATCCCCCTGATCCGGCGCGAGCACGTCGCGGGCTATTACCAGCGCCGCCCGTTCTGGCTGGTCGAGGAGCTGTCCGCCGACGACATGCGCGCGGAGGCGGCGCGGATGGAGCGCAGCGCGGCCGAGTTCTACGAGCGCGCCGCCGCCCGCACGCCGGATGCGGACACGCGCAAGCTGCTCGGCGACCTCGCCATGGCCGAGCGGGGGCATGAGAACCGCGCCGAGGCGGCCGAGAAGCGCCACGTGGGCGAGGACGACGCCGCGGCGGAAGAGGCGGCCTCCCACCGCAACTTCGTGCTGACCTGGATCCAGCCGGGCCTCGCGGGGCTGATGGACGGCTCTGTCTCCACGCTGGCGCCGATCTTCGCCACCGCGTTTGCGACGCAGGACCCGTGGACGACCTTCCAGGTCGGCCTCGCCGCCTCCATCGGCGCGGGCATCTCCATGGGCTTCACCGAGGCGGCGTCGGATGACGGCGTGATCTCGGGGCGCGGGGCGCCGTGGAAGCGGGGGCTGTCCTCGGGCGTGATGACCGCGGTCGGCGGGCTGGGCCATGCCCTGCCGTACCTGATCCCCGATTTCTGGACCGCCACCATCATCGCCCTGGTCGTGGTGTTCATCGAGCTCTGGGCCATCGCCTGGATCCAGAACAAGTACATGGAGACGCCCTTCGTGCGGGCCGCCTTCCAGGTCGTGCTCGGCGGCGCGCTGGTGCTGGCGGCGGGCATCCTGATCGGCGAAGTCTAGGCGCCGTCAAAGACGCCGAATTCACGCGCGGGCGGCGGGTTTTTGACGCCGCCGCCCGCGCGAACCCCTCTAAAATCGCGGCCATATCCCTGTATTCACCCCGAGGATCGCCGCGTGCCCCTGCCTTCCCCAAGAACAACCGCCCTGTCCCTCGCCGCCTGCGCGGCCCTGGCCGCCGCCGCCGCCCCCGCCGCCGCGGCGACGCGCGTCACCGTGCAGGGCACGATTCTCGAGAACGCCGACCCCGCCTACCCGTCGGGCGATTTCGCCGCCGGGGGCGCCTGGGCGCTGCCCACCGGCGCGCGGTTCACCGCCAGCTTCCGGGTCGAGGACGGCTGGCTCGGCGCCGATGACGGCTCCTTCGGCCGTCCGGTCGCCGCCGCCCGCGGGGCGCTGCGCATCACCGACCCGGACTCGGGCGCCGTGCTGTTCTCCGCCTCCGCGCCGACGCTGGGCGGGCTGTTCACCGGGCCCACCCCCGTCGCCGCGGACGAGGCGGCGCTGATCGGCCTGCCCGCGGTCGAGGCCGAGTACGACCTGATCGAGGCGACCGGGCTGACCGGCATCGACGACCTGCGCCTGACCGTGAGCCTGTTCGGCCCGCTCGGCCTGTGGAACCAGGACGGGCTGGCGGCCGAGGCGCTGGACCTGTGGCTGGGCGGGGTGATCAGCCTCTCGAATTTCAGCAACGTGTCGAGCGAGTCGGAGACCTCCGGCGACCCGGCGGCGACCGACCCGGTGGTGTTCGACGAGGCTTTCGCGCGCATCGATGCGCTCAGCGTGGCCGACGTGCCCCTGCCCGGCGCGGCGCCGCTGGCGCTGGTCGGGATCGCCGCGCTGGCCGCGGCCGGGCGGCGGCGCCGGCGGGGCTGAGGCCCCTTCCCCGGACCGCAGAAGGGCGCGCCCGGCCGGGCGCGCCCTTTTCACATGCCGCGGGCGATGGATCAGGCGGCGAAGCCCCAGCCCTCGGGGTCGGCCACCGGGCGCGAGTCGTTGAGCTTCAGGAACCCGGTGATGAAGCGCACCAGCGCCCAGACGGTCCACAGCGCGATCACCGCCCAGCCGATCAGCACCAGCGTCAGGATCCCCCCGAGGATCACCGCGCCGAAGCCGATCCAGAAGCTGCGGATCTGGAAATCGAGATGGCTGCGCGCCATCGGCGCCGCCTCGTCGCGCTTCACATAGGCCAGGATCACGCCCGCAACGGCGCAGATCGGCAGGAAGAAGCCGACGAAATACAGGATGTAGACCAGCTGCGCCGCGTCCTTGCCCGAGAAATTGGAGGACGGGGCGGAAGACGGATCAAGGGTCATGGCGGCTCCTGGCAACGTGCAAAGCAAAAGGGCGGGGCCGATCCCGGCCCCGCCCCAATACATGGGCGCAACATCGTGGCAGGTCCACGGCGCCGCCCCGAAAAACCGCGCCTCAGCCGACGAGGGCGTGGTTCAGGTTCTCGTCCACCTTCTCGAGGAAGCCCATGGTGGTCAGCCATTTCTGGTCCGGCCCGACGAGCAGCGCGAGATCCTTGGTCATGAACCCGCTCTCCACCGTCTCGACCACCGTCTTCTCGAGGGTCGTGGCGAAGGACATCAGGGCGATGTTCTCATCGAGCTTGGCGCGGTGCTTCAGCCCCCCGGTCCAGGCGTAGATCGAGGCGATGGAGTTGGTCGAGGTCGCCTTGCCCGCCTGGTGCTGGCGGTAATGGCGGGTGACGGTCCCGTGGGCGGCCTCGGCCTCGACGATCTTGCCGTCCGGGGTCATCAGCTGCGAGGTCATCAGCCCGAGCGAGCCGAAGCCCTGGGCGACGGTGTCGGACTGCACGTCGCCGTCGTAGTTCTTGCAGGCCCAGACGAACTTGCCGTTCCACTTCATGCAGCAGGCGACCATGTCGTCGATCAGCCGGTGCTCGTACCAGATGCCCGCGGCCTTGAACTTGTCGGCGAACTCTTCCTCGAACACCTGCTGGAACAGGTCCTTGAAGCGGCCGTCATAGGCCTTGAGGATGGTGTTCTTGGTCGACAGGTACACCGGCCAGCCGAGCGACAGGCCGTAGTTGAAGCTCGCCCGCGCGAAATCGATGATCGAAGCATCCAGGTTGTACATCGCCTGGTAGACCCCGGCCGAGGGGGCGTCGTAGACCTCCCGCTCGATCACGGCGCCGTCTTCGCCCACGAACTTCATCGTCAGCTTGCCCGCGCCCGGGAAGGTGAAGTCGGTGGCCTTGTACTGGTCGCCGAAGGCGTGGCGGCCGACGACGATGGGCGAGGTCCAGCCCGGCACCAGCCGCGGCACGTTGCGGCAGATGATCGGCTGGCGGAACACCACGCCCCCGAGGATGTTGCGGATCGTCCCGTTGGGGCTGCGCCACATCTTCTTGAGGCCGAACTCCTCCACCCGCTGTTCATCGGGGGTGATGGTGGCGCATTTCACGCCGACGCCGACTTCCTTGATCTTCTCGGCCGCGTCGATGGTGATCTGGTCGTCGGTGCGGTCCCGCTCCTCGATCCCGAGATCGTAGTAGAGCAGGTCGACGTCGAGATAGGGCTCGATCAGCTTCTTCTTGATGAAGTCCCACATGATGCGGGTCATCTCGTCGCCGTCGAGTTCCACGATGGGGTTGTCGACCTTGATTTTCGTCATGCTGGCGCGCTCCCGGACAAGGCTGGCGGTCTGGGCGTCCCGTCGCCGCAGGGGAGGCGCGGGCGGGACGCGGATTACATGCAATCGTATACATCGGCATACCGCCGCGTACAAGGCATGCGGCGGCGCAAAAGGACGCGCCGCGCTGGACGTGGAGCGCGGGCGGGTCCAAGTGAAACCCTCCGGCGCGACTGAACGGCATTAAGGATACGAAATCATGAACAAGCGGTGGCGACAGCTGCGCATGGGCCTCTCGACGGTGACGGGATGGCGGAAGCAGGGATTCTTCATCCCCTATCGCTACGCCGGAACCGTGCCGGAGGTGCAGCCGCGATACGAAGGCGTGGAGGCGGCTTTCGACGCCGCTCGCCCGGCCTTCGAGCAGGTGCTGGACGCCGCCGCCCGCCATGCCGAGGCGCTGGCGGCGATCGGCGGCCCGGCCCCGTCGCCGCGCTGGGAGCAGGAGTGGTTCCCGCGGCTCGACGGCGCAGCGGCGTGGCTGCTGGCGCGCGAGGCCCCTCCGGCGCGGATCGTCGAGGTGGGCTCGGGGCATTCCACCCGGTTCCTCGCCCATGCGGTGGCGGCGGCGGGGGCCGGGGCGCGGCAGGTCTGCATCGACCCCGCCCCCCGCGCGGCGCTGCTGGACCTGCCGGTCGAGTGGCGCTCCAAGGTGCTGGGGCCCGAGGACATGGACCTGTTCGAGGACCTGGAACCCGGGGACATGGCGGTGTTCGACAGCTCGCACATCCTGGTGCCGGGCACGGATGTGGACATCATCCTGTCCCGCATCCTGCCGGTGCTGAAGCCGGGGGTGCGGGTGCATGTCCATGACGTGTTCCTGCCGGACCCGTACCCCGAGGCGTGGCTCTGGCGCGGGTATAACGAGCAGAACGGGCTGGCGCCCTGGATCCTGTCCGGCGGGCTGAAGCCGCTCTGGGCCTCGCATTACGCCGCCACGCGGATGGGCGCGGGCGAGCGGCCGGGGATCAGGGGCCTGCCGTATCGGGGCGCACCCGAAAGCTCGGCCTGGTTCGAGAAGGCCTGAGACCGCCTTTTCCACGCCGAAAGCTTGCCTTTTCGCCCCGCACAGGGCTAGTCCCGCCCGGGAACGAGGCAATTCAAGGGGACGGTGCGCATGAGCGGCTGGGACACGAGCGGCGGCGAGCATCCGCAGGCCGAGGGGCCGGCGATGATCCTGGTCGAGCCGCAGATGGGCGAGAACATCGGCGCCGCGGCGCGGGCGATGTGGAATTTCGGCCTCGACCGGATGCGGCTGGTGGACCCGCGCGACGGCTGGCCGAACCCCAAGGCCGTGGCCATGTCCTCGGGCGCCGCGCACGTGATCGAGAACGCGAAGGTCACCCCCACCACCGCCGAAGCGGTGGAGGACCTGCACTACGTCTACGCCACCACCGCCCGCCCGCGGGAGATGGCCAAGGCCGTGATGACCCCCGAGGCCGCGATGAAGGACGCCGCCGCCCGCATCGCCCGCGGCGAGAAGGTCGGCGTGCTGTTCGGGCGCGAGCGCACGGGGCTCGAGAATGACGACGTGGTGCGCGCCAACGCCATCGTCACCGTGCCGGTGAACCCGGCCTTCGCGTCGCTCAACCTCGGGCAATGCGTGCTGCTGATGTCCTATGAGTGGCGCCGCCAGGTGGACGACACGCCCGCCGTGCAGATGTCGACCGGCCATTCCGAGACCGCCGGGAGCGCCGACGTGGACCGGATGCTGGACCACCTGGAAGAGCAGCTCGAGGAGGCCGGGTTCTTCCACCTGCCCGACAAGAAGCCGATGATGGTGCGCAACCTGCGCAACCTGTTCCGCCGCGCGCCGCTGACCGAGCAGGACGTGCGCACCCTCTGGGGCGTGTTCCGCACGCTGTCGGAAAAGCGCCGCCGGAGGGGCTGAGCGGGAGGGGTCGAGCGGGAGGGGCCGAGCGGGAGGGGCCGAGGCCCCTGCCCGCCCCCGCGACGACCTGCGCCGCTTGGCCATGTTGGCGCGGGCGCGCGAAATGCTATCTCCGCCACTGACCCCGCCCGGGCCCTGCGCCCCGGCGGTCCCTGACGCGAAGGACAGGAGCCAACGCGCATGAGCAAGAAACGCGCGATCTTCGAGGAGACGACCCCCGAGGCCGCCGCCGCCCGTCCCGCCGCCCCCGCCCCGGGCGCGGCGGACGCGGCGCGGCGGCGCGGGCGCAGGCTGATCTCGGCCTGGATGCTGGTGCTGGCGGCGATGGTCGCGGCGATGGTGCTGGTCGGGGGACTGACCCGGCTGACCGATTCGGGCCTGTCGATCACCGAGTGGAAGCCGATCACCGGCGCCCTGCCGCCGATGTCGGACGCGGCCTGGGACTCGGAGTTCGAGAAGTACAAGGCGATCCCGGAATACGAGCTGGTGAACAAGGGCATGTCCCTGTCCGAGTTCAAGTACATCTACTGGTGGGAATGGGGCCACCGGCAGCTGGGGCGGCTCGTGGGCCTCGTCTGGGCCGTGGGCTTCGCCTTCTTCGCCCTGCGCAAGATGATCCCGCCGGGCTGGGCCGGGAAGATGCTGCTGGTCGGCGGCCTCGGCGGGCTGCAGGGCGCGATCGGCTGGTGGATGGTCTCCTCGGGCCTGCACGGGCGGATGGTGGACGTGGCGAGCTATCGGCTGGCCACGCATCTCGGCCTCGCGGTGGCCATTTTCGGCCTGCTGGTGTGGTTCTCCTGGCAGCTGCGGCGCGACGGGGCGTGGATGCTGGCGGCGCGGCGGCGCAAGCTGGTCTCGCTCTCCGGCGTCAGCCACGGGCTGATGGCGCTGGTCTTCGTGCAGATCCTGCTCGGCGCGCTGGTGGCGGGGATCGACGCGGGGCGCGGCTATGTCGACTGGCCGCTGATGAACGGGCAGTTCCTGCCCTCCGAGAGCTTCGATTACGAGCCGTTCTGGACCAATTTCTTCGAGAACCCGGCGCTGGTGCAGTTCATCCACCGCATGGTCGGCTACCTGGTGATGGGCTTCGCGGTGTGGACCTTCCTCAAGGCGCGCCGCTCGGGCCATGCCGGGGCGAAGGGCTGGGCGGGCCTCGCGCTGGCGGTCTGCGCCCTCCAGGTGGTGCTGGGGATCGTGACGGTGATGCACGCGGCGCCGCTGAACCTGGCGATCCTGCACCAGCTGGGCGCGCTGGCGCTGTTCGCCGCCGCGATCCGGCTGCGGCTGGAATGCCTGTTCCCGGCGGAAGAGAAGATCGCCCGCGGCTGAGGCCGGTCGGCGAGCAACGGAAAGGGCCCGCGCGAGGGGATCGCGCGGGCCCTTTTGCATTGCGGGGGGGCGTCCGCCCCCTCAGGGGGGCAAGCCCCCGTTCGGGGCCGGAGGGCGGCGCCCGCCGCCCGGGCGCGGGCGGCGGGCGGCTCAGCCCTTGCCCATCACCTCTTCTTCGTGGGCGATGGCCCAGTCGATCATCGGGCGCCACATGGCTTCGAGCATGTCGGGGTCCAGCCCCGCGGCCTCGCCCCTGGCGCGCACGGCCGCCAGCACATGCGCCACGCGGTCGGGGGCGGCGGCGGGCACGCCCTCCTTGATCTTGAACGGGGCGACATGGCGGACATAGCCGATGCGCTCGGCCAGCAGCGCGATCAGCTCGGCGTCGAGGCTGTCGATCCCGGCGCGGATCTCGGCGAGGGACGCGCAGTCCTGCGCGGGTTTGCGGGCGGTCATGGCGGTGTCTCCTGCGGGGGGCTGGGCCTGCGAAGGGGGCGCGCGTCAGTCGGTGGCCTTGAGCCAGCCGCCGACGGTCTGCACGAAGGCCTCTGGCTGCTCGGCATGAAGCCAGTGGCCCGCCTCCTTCACCGCCACGAAGCGGGCGGCGGGGAACAGGCGCTTGATCTGCGGGCGGGCCTCGGGGCCCACGTAATCCGAATTGGCGCCGTGGACGAAGAGGGTGGGGCCGGTGAATTCCCCTTCCGTCCCGGGCCAGCCGACGATGTCGGGCATGTGCGCCTCGAGCGCGTCGAGGTTCAGCTTCCAGCGCGCGGTCCCGTCTTCCTCGACCGCCAACGACTGCAGCAGGAAGGCGCGCAGGGCGCGGTCGGGCACGCCGTCCCGCAGCTGCGGCTCGGCGGCGGCGCGGCGGTTCACGGTGGACAGGTCCACGCCCTTCATCGCGCGGATATAGGCGAGGTGGCCGTGGTTCTCATAGGCCACGGGGGCGATGTCGGCGGCGATCAGCCGGTTCACCAGTTCGGGGCGCGTCAGGGCGAGCTGCATCGACGCCTTGCCGCCCATCGAGTGCCCGAGCACGTCGGCGCGCCCGCCGCATTCGGCCTCGATGGTCTCGGCCAGGTCCGAGGCCAGCGCCGGGTAAGACGCGTCCTCGCCCCAGGGGCTGTCGCCGTGGTTGCGCAAGTCCACCGCCACCACGCGCCGGGCGGGACACACGTTCCCCTGCGCCAGCCGCTTCGAGATCGCGCCCCAGTTCTTCGCGGACCCGTAGAGGCCGTGGACGATCACCAGCGGCGGCAGGTCGGACGGGGTTTTCGGCTCGGCGATGATGGTGTTCAGGCGCATCTCGGGTCTCCTTCGCCCCACTCGATACGACAAGGGCGGGCGAGGGTCATCCCCTCGCCCGCCCCCGATGCATCAGGCCGCGCCCGTCAGTGACGGAAGTGGCGCATCCCGGTGTAGACCATCGCCAGGCCCGCCTCGTCGGCGGCGTCGATCACCTCCTGGTCGCGGATCGAGCCGCCGGGCTGGATCACGCAGGTGGCGCCCGCCTCGGCCACGGTCAGCAGCCCGTCGGGGAAGGGGAAGAACGCGTCCGAGGCGACGGCGGACCCGATGGTGAGCGGCTGCGGCAGCTCCAGCGCCTCGGCCATGTCCTGCGCCTTGCGCGCGGCGATGCGGGTGCTGTCGACGCGGGACATCTGCCCGGCGCCCACGCCCACGGTGGCGCCGTCCTTGACGTAGACGATGGCGTTGGACTTCACGTGCTTGGCGACCTTCCAGGCGAACAGGAGGTCGTTGAGCTGCGCCTCGGTCGGGGCCTTCTTCGTCACGATCTGCAGATCGTCGAGGGTGATGCGCCCCGCGTCGCGGTCCTGCAGCAGGTAGCCGCCCGCCACCTGGCGCCAGGTCGTGCCGGGCGCGGCGGGGTTGGGCAGGCCGTCGACGGTCAGCAGGCGCAGGTTCTTCTTCTTCTCGAAGATCTTGCGGGCGTCCTCGTCGACGCCGGGGGCGATGACCACCTCGGTGAAGATCTTGGCGATCTCCTCGGCCGTCTCGCCGTCCAGCACGCGGTTCAGGGCGATGATGCCGCCGAAGGCGCTGGTGCGGTCGCAGTCGAAGGCGCGCTGGTAGGCCTCGGCCAGGGTCGCGCCGCGGGCCACGCCGCAGGGGTTGGCGTGCTTGATGATCGCGCAGGCGGCCGAGAGGTTCGGGTCGAACTCCGCCACCAGCTCATAAGCCGCGTCGGTGTCGTTGATGTTGTTGTAGGACAGCTCCTTGCCCTGGAGCTGCTGGGCCGTCGCCACGCCCGGGCGGTCGTCGCCGGTGACGTAGAAGGCGGCCGACTGGTGCGGGTTCTCGCCATAGCGCAGGGTCTGGCGCAGGGTCCCGGCCACGGCGCGGCGGCGCGGGGCGGCGTCGCCGGCATGGGCCGACATCCAGGTGGAGACCGCGGCGTCATAGGCGCCGGTGCGCGCATAGGCGCGGGCGGCCAGCGTGGTGCGGAAGGCGGCGGTGGTGCCGCCGTGTTCGTCCAGCTGTTCCAGCACCGCGGCGTAGTCTTCCACGTCCGTGACCACGGCGACATGGCCGTGGTTCTTGGCGGCGGCGCGGATCATGGCGGGGCCGCCGATGTCGATGTTCTCGATGCACTCGGCCGCGTCGGCGCCCTTCGCGACGGTCTCCTCGAACGGGTAGAGGTTCACCACGAGGATGTCGATCGGCACGATGTTGTGCGCGTCCATCGCCGCCACGTGCTCGGCGTTGTCGCGCAGCGCCAGCAGGCCGCCATGGACCTTGGGGTGCAGCGTCTTCACGCGGCCGTCCATCATCTCCGGGAAGCCGGTCAGCTCGGCTACGTCGCGCACGTTCAGCCCCGCGTCGCGCATCGCGCGGGCGGTGCCGCCGGTCGAGACCAGTTCGACGCCCTTGGCGACCAGCGCCTTGGCGAAATCTTCAAGGCCGGTCTTGTCGGACACGGAAAGGAGGGCGCGGACGGGGCGGACGAGCCCGGCGGCGGCGTCGGTCATGGGGAAGGCTCCGGCTGTCGCGCCAGGGGGGATCGGACCCGTGCGGCGCGGAAAACAGGGGCGGGCCCTCAGCCCGGGAGACGCGGGCCGGCGGCGCGCGCGTCAGCCCTCGCGGCGGAAAGCCCAGGTGACGCGGCCCCAATACCCCTCCGTGCGGGCGGAGACCACGATTTGTTTCGTCGCAAGCGGCTCCGGGGCCCCGGAAGCGAAGTAAACGGCGTCTTCGAGGCCCGCGCGCCCGCCGGTGCAGGAGAATCGCCACCGCTCGGCGCCCGCGAACAGGGTGAAGTCGCCGCCATCCTGCGCCACCTGCACCTCGGGGTGCAGGTGGAAGCGGGCGGCGAAGGGCAGGCCCCGCTCGCCATGGTCCCCCAGCGCCTTGACCGCGCGGTCGACCAGCTTCTGCGCCCTGGCGTCGGGGCTTTCCACCGTGTCCTCGCCGCGGAAATCGCGGCCGTCGAGCGACAGGAACAGGCGGCGCGCGTGGATCAGCCCGTGGGTGGAGAGGAACCCGTCATGGCGCGCCAGCAGCCATTCGCCCTCGCCGTCCGAGGCCTCCTCGGCCGTCACCGTGGCAGGGCCTTCCGAGAACGGGTGCGGCCCCGGCCCCTTGGCGCGCGACGCGATGCGGGCGGAGGAGGTGCGGGCGACCGTCAGCGCCGAATGCGCCGCGGTGGCGCGGCAGGCGTCGGCCCATTCCGCCCCGAAGGCGCGGCCCGGCCCGGCGGAGACGAGGATGCGGCGCGGACCGCTGGACAGCTCCAGCGCCAGGGTCGAGGCATGCGCCTCCGGCGTCGCGGGCGGCGCGGCCACGTCCATCACCACCGCGCTGCGCCCGGCATGCATCCGCCGGAAGCCCATCGCCGCGCGGGCGGGGGCGGTGCGCGGCGCGCGGGCCAGCGCCAGCGCGTGGTCGAGCCGCCCCTCCGGCCCCGCCCCGCCGCCATGGAACCGCGCCAGCCGCCCGTCGCCGAAGCGCAGCAGGCGCAGCGCCGGGGCCATGCGGTCGAGCGCGGCCTTCAGATCATCCGGGACCGCGTGGCCCGCCGCGCCCAGCGCCTCGGCGGCGGCGGCGAGCACGAGGTGGACCTCGGACAGCTCCTCGGGGTTGCGCGACGGGATGCCCCCGTCGGCGGCGGTCATACGGTCGGCGGCGATCCCCAGCGCCTGCGCATTGCGCGCGACCTCGGAAGCGAAGCGGTCGAAGGCGAGCGAGGCCCAGACCAGCCCCGCCAGCGCGCAGATCCGCGGCCGCCCCTCGGGCGCCTTCTTCCAATGACCGGCGAGGTAGCGCGCGTGCTGGCCCACGGCGCGGTAGAAGCGTTTGGCCAGCTCCGGGTCGGCGTCGTTGAGCGCCAGCCCGGCATGGGCCGACCAGGCGATCAGGCGGCGGCCCGCCAGGCCGGGGCGCCAGCCCTCGCCCTCGCCCCGCTCGCCATGCGTCGCGATCCAGCCATAGATCCAGGAGCGCGCGACGCGCTTCGGCTCGGACCCCGCCAGCAGCGCGAAATCGCCCAGCCAGTCGAAGCCGTGCAAGGCGTCCGAGAAGGCGGCCGAGGGGGCGCGCAGCTTCCACGGGCCGAAGCCCGGGGCCTGCAATTCCTGCCCCGCGAGGCGATAGACCCCGCGCATCATCGCGCGGCCGCGGGCGCTCTCTCCCATCCAGATCGGCGCGGGACGCCCGACCAGCGCGGTCGGCGCGCCGCCGAAGCCGGCAAGCTTGATCTGGAAACCGGAGAACAGGTCGCTCAACGCTAAAGGCCTCGTCTTTCGCCCGTCCTGCGCGCGGGCCACGGGGCCCCGGCGGGCGTGCGCTGCGCTGCAACATGCGCGCGCGCCCCGCAGCTATAGCCCCGGGGCGCGGGCGGTGTCACCCGCGCTTGCGCAGGTCGGCGGCGAAAAACCCGTCCATGCCGCCCTTTTCCCACAGGAAATCGGGCCGAAGGCGCAGATCGCCATCCGCAGTCGCCCAGTCCGGGTCCCCGCCCAGCGCGGCGGGGTCCACCGGCGCGCGGGTCGCATCCGCATGGCGCTCCAGGAAGGCGGCGATGCGTGCCTCGCCTTCCTCGGGGAACAAGGAGCAAGTCGCGAAGACCAGCCGCCCGCCGGGGCGCAGCCAGCTCCAGGCCTTCTCCAGCAGCGCGTCCTGGAGGGCGGTCAGCGCCTCCACGTCCTTGCCCTGCTTGATCTGCGGCAGGTCCGGGTGCCGCCGCACGGTGCCCGAGGCCGAGCAGGGCGCGTCCAGCAGGATCGCGTCGAAGGGCGCGTCGGGGGACCATTCCTGGGCGTCGACGCAGACGATCTCGGCCGAGAGGCCGGTGCGGGCGAGGTTCTCCGCCACCCGCTCCAGCCGCCGGTCGGAGATGTCGAGCGCCGTCACCTCGGCCCCCGCGGCGGCGAGCTGCATCGTCTTGCCCCCCGGCGCGGCGCAGAGGTCGAGGATCCGTTCCCCCTTCTGCGGCGCCAGCACCCGCGCGGGCTGGGCCGCGGCGGCGTCCTGCACCCAGAAGGCGCCCTCGTCGAAGCCCGGAAGCGCCGAGACCTGCGCCTGCCGCGCCAGCCGCAGCGAGCCGCAGGGCAGAAGCTCGGCCCCCATGTCCGCGGCCAGCAGCGCGGCGTCGGCGCGCGGATGCGGGGTCAGGTCCAGCGGCGGGGCGGAAAGCTGCGCGCGCAGGATCGCCTGTGCGGTGCGCTTGCCCCAGGCTTTCTCGAGCCGGTCGCGCAGCCAGCCGGGGGCGTTGGCGGTCTCGCCCGCCTTTTCCCACGCCGCCAGCCCGTCCGGCCCGCAGGCCTTGCGCGCCACGGCGTTCACGAGGCCCGAGAGCCCGCCCGCCCCGAGGCTGCGCAGGGCCGAGACCGCGCCGTCCACCACCGCGTGGACCGGGCCGCCATCGCCATGCGCCTCGGCCGCCGCCATGCGCAGGGCCGCGCGCGCCGGGCCGGGGGGATTCGAGCGCAGGAAGGGTTTCAGCGCCGCATCCGCCTGGCCGATGCGGCGCAGGGTCAGGGCGGCGAGGCTGCGGGCGCGGGCGCGGTCGGCGGGGGCGAGGCCCGCCGGGGCGTCCTCGGCGAGATCGGCGAGCATCCGCCCGTCCTCCAGCACGCCGATCAGAAGCCGCAGCGCCTCGCGGCGCGCGTCATGGCCCTCGGGCGCGGGGCGCCGCGCGGGACCGTCCCGCCGCGGCCCGCCCCGGTGGGACCCGCCGCGCCGCCCGCCACTGCCACCGCGCTTGCCGGGGCCTTTTCCGGGGCCCTTGCCGCCGCCCGCCTGTCCGTCGCTCATCCCCAGGGTCCCCGCCGCTTGGTCGTGGGCCGCACCCCGGCCCGGGGGATCGCGGTCCGCCGCTCCCGCGCCGTCGGCGCATAGGGCTCGGCCACGCTCCCCCGCCCCATGACAGGCGCCGAGAGGCCATGCAAGCGCGCCCCGGGCCGCACGCCCATCCCGCGGGCCATCTCTTCCAGCGCCGCGATGCGGTTGCGCATCGACGGGTGGGTCGAGAACAGGTTGTCCGCGCCGCGCCCGCTGAGCGGGTTGGCGATGAAGAGATGCGCCGAGGCCGGGTCGCGCTCGGCCCGCTCCATCTGCGCATGCGGCTGCGACAGCCGCGCCAGCGCCGAGGCGAGCCAGAGCGGGTTGCCGCAGATCTCGGCCCCCAGCCGGTCGGCGGAATATTCGCGGGTGCGGGAGATCATCATCTGCACCAGCATCGCCGCGAAGGGCGCCATCAGGGCCGAGAGCAGCACGCCCACCACCCCCAGCGGGTTGTCGCGGTTGCCCCCGAACCACAGCCCGAAATTGGCCAGCATCGAGATCGCGCCGCCCATGGTCGCGGCGATGGTCATCACCAGCGTGTCGCGGTTCTTGATATGCGCCAGCTCATGCGCCATCACCCCCGCCACTTCTTCCGTGGACAGGGTCCGCAGCAGGCCCGTGGTGGCCGCGACGGCGGCGTTGTTCGGGTCGCGCCCGGTGGCGAAGGCGTTGGGCTGCGCCTCGTCGATGATGTAGATCGCCGGCATCGGCAGGTTCGCGTTGCGCGCCAGCTGGGCCACCATGTCATGCAGCTCGGGCTGGGACGCGCGGGTGACGGGGCGGGCGCCGTAGCGGTTCAGCACCGCCTTGTCGGAGTTCCAGAACGCCCAGAAGTTCATCCCGGCGGCGACCACCAGCGCCAGCAGCGCGCCCCCGGTTCCGCCGATCATCCAGCCCACGCCCATGAACAGCGCGGTGAGACCGGCGAGCAGCATCATCGTCTTGACCTGGTTCATCTCGGAGCCCTCATCCTCGGGAGCCGCGGCGGCGCGGCGTTTGCCTCGCGCCCGCGCGCGGCCTATTTGCGGTGGGAAAGCCAGTTTCCGTTCGAGGAGCGATATATGTCCGCCGACGACGAAGCGAAAGCCGCCCGCATCAAGGCCGCCGCCGAACGCGCCCTGGCCGAGGCGCAGGCCCGCAAGGCCGAGACCCCGGACGTGGCCCTGCCCACGGAACTGGGCGGCCGCGACGGCCCCGAGCCGGTCCGCTATGGCGATTGGGAGAAGAAGGGCATCGCGATCGATTTCTGATCGCGGCGCCACCTGCACGACGCCGACCGCGGCGCCGGCGCAGCGCCGACACGCGCGCGGCGGCGACGGGCGCGGCTTCCCCGGACGCACAAGGCAGCATTCCCATGACCCACCTGTTGCAGGCCATGATCCTGATCGTCGTGGCCACCCCTCTCTTCGCCATCGCCGCGCGCGTGCTGGAGATGGAGACCTCGCCCCTCGGCCTCGCCGTCTACCTGGCGCTGCTGGTCGGGCTGCACGCCCTCTGGTTCCGCTTCGTCCGCCGCCGCTGAAGCCCCTGCCCCCGCGCACGAAAAAAGGCCCCGCCGAACCCGGCGGGGCCTTTCGTCTGCGCGGGGGGCGGCGATCAGAAGAACGCCTGCAGCCCGGTCTGCGCGCGCCCGAGGATCAGCGCGTGCACGTCATGCGCGCCCTCATAGGTGTTCACCGTCTCGAGGTTCGTCGCGTGGCGCATCACGTGGTAGTCGGCCATGATGCCGTTGCCGCCGTGCATGTCCCGCGCCAGCCGCGCGATATCCAGCGCCTTGCCGCAGTTGTTGCGCTTGATGATCGAGATCATCTCCGGCGCCGCGCGCCCCTCGTCCATCAGGCGGCCCACCCGCAGCGCGCCCTGGTAGCCGAGCGAGATCTCGGTCTGCATGTCCGCCAGCTTCTTCTGGAACAGCTGGGTCTGCGCCAGCGGACGCCCGAACTGGATCCGGTCGAGGCCGTAGCGCCGCGCCTTCAGCCAGCAATCCTCGGCCGCGCCCATCGCGCCCCACGCGATGCCGTAGCGCGCGCGGTTGAGGCAGCCGAACGGGCCCTTCAGCCCCTCGACGCCCGGCATCAGCGCATCCTCGCCGACCTCGACCTTGTCCATCACGATCTCGCCCGTGGGCGAGGCGCGCAGGGACAGCTTGCCCTCGATCTTCGGCGCGCTCAGCCCCTTCATCCCCTTCTCAAGGATGAAGCCGCGGATCTTGCCGCCATGCGCGTCCGACTTGGCCCAGACCACGAACACGTCCGCGAAGGGCGCATTCGAGATCCACATCTTGCCGCCCGAGATCCGGTAGCCGCCGTCGATCTTCTCGGCCCGGGTCTTCATCCCCGCGGGGTCCGAGCCCGCCTCCGGCTCGGTCAGCCCGAAACAGCCGATCAGCGTGCCCGCGGCGAGGCCCGGCAGGTATTTCTTCTTCTGCTCCTCGGAGCCGTAGGCCTCGATCGGGTACATCACCAGCGAAGACTGCACGGACATCATCGAGCGATACCCGCTGTCGACCCGCTCCACCTCGCGCGCGATCACGCCGTAGGAGACGTAGCCGGCGCCGAGGCCGCCATATTCCTCGGGGATCGTCACGCCCAGAAGCCCGGCCTCGCCCATCTTGGCGAAGAGCTCCGGCTCCATCGTCTCGTTGAGATAGGCGTTGGTCACCCGCGGGGCCAGCTCGGCCTGCGCGAAGGCATGCGCGCCCTCGGAGAGCATCCGCTCCTCCTCGGTCAGCTGGTCGGACAGGAGGAACGGGTCCTCCCAGTTGAAGCTGGCGAGCGAGGGGCCCTTGCCTGCGCCTTCGGCCATGATGCGTCTCCTTCCCAGGATGTTTGCTTTCGCTTGGCGCATGGATAGCTTGCGCGAACCCGTTTCGCCAATGAATGATACGGCGTTTCGCATGACAAATTGGAATGCATCCATGGCCATCCCCCGCCGCTTCCTGCCCGACACCGCCCATCTCGCCGCCTTCGAGGCGACCGCCCGGCTCGGCAGCGCGACCGAGGCGGCGGCGGAGCTGGGCCTGACGCAATCGGCCGTCTCGCGCCAGGTGGCGGCGCTGGAGAAGCGCCTCGGGGTCGATTTGTTCCTGCGCGCCAACCGCCGCCTGACCCTGACCCGGGCGGGCGAGACCTATGCGCAGGAGGTCGCCCGCGCCCTGTCGATCATCGGCGCGGCCAGCCAGGCGGCGGCGGTGAACCCGGATGGCGGCGTGCTGTCGCTGGCGATCCTGCCCACCTTCGGCGCGCGCTGGCTGGCGCCGCGCCTGCCCCGGTTCCTGTCGGCGCATCCGGGCGTGACCGTGAACCTCTCGACCGCGCTGGCGCCCTTCGACCTCGCCGCCGCGGGACATGACGCGGCGCTGACCTTCGGCGAGGCGGACTGGCCCGGCGCCGTTGGCGTGGAGCTGATGAAGGAGCGGATGGCGGCCATGTGCGCCCCGGCGATGGCGGCCGAGCGGCGCTTCGCCTCGCCCGCCGACATCGCCGCGGCCCCGCGGCTCGACATCGCCACGCGGCCCCATGCCTGGGCGGACTGGTTCGCGGCCCATGGCGCGCCGCCGCCGCGCGCGCCGGGCATGGTGTTCGACCATTTCGCCGCCATGTCGCGCGCGGCCATGTCCGGTGTCGGCGTCGCGCTCCTGCCCCTGTTCATGACCGAGACGGAGCTCGCGCGCGGCGAGCTGGTCGTGGCCTTCGGCCACTCGGTCGAGAGCCGCGGCGCCTACCGCATGGTCAGCCCCGCCGGGCGCCCGCCCTCGGCCCCCTTGCAGGCCTTCCGCGACTGGCTGCTGACCGAGGCGCAGCGCGGTCGCGACGGGGTGGGCTGAGCCGCGTCTTCCGGCGGCCCAGAGCGGGCGCCCGCAAAAGGCCGCAGGTCACATTCGCATTATCGCAACAAACGTTGACATGGATCAAAGCGGTTCATTTCCGCGTCGCTAGGTTGGTGCTCGAAATCGTTTCGGAGGGCCGGACCATGAAGATCGACAGCTATTTCCCGTACCGCCTCGTCAACCTCGCCCGCGCGGTGGACGAGTCCATGAACGCCGTGCACGCGGCGCGGTTCGGGCTCTGCGCCGACGAGTGGCGGGTGCTGTCCGCGGCGGCCGAGGCGGACCCCGCCCCGACGCGCGAGATCGCGCGGCTGGCCGAGCTCGACAAGGTCGCCATCTCCCGCGCCGCCTCGAAGCTCGAGGAACGCGGGCTGATCCGCCGCCACGAGGCGCGCGAGGACCGGCGCATCAAGATCATCCACCTGACCGAGGCGGGCCGCGAGATGGTGGCCGACGCCGACCGCATCGTGCGCGAGCGCGAGGCCTGGCTGCTCGAGGGGCTGGACGCCTCGGAGCGGGCCGTGGTGGACGGGCTGATCGACAAGCTCTCGGTCCGCGCCGAGGAACTGCGGGAAGAGAAGAACAAGACCCGCTGCCGCCCCGACTGCACCGGCGCCTGCGAGGCGCTGCCGGGGATGGTGATGGAGCTCGAGCGGGCGATGGCGATCTGATCCGCCCGCACCGAACGCTCCGGCCAGAACGACGCGGCCGCCCGGACCCGGGCGGCCGTTTCGCGTTCCGGGCGGCGGCCGGCGGCGGGCGACGCGCGGCGATCCGCGACAGACCCCGCGGCAGCGGCGACGCGACGGCGCGGCGCCGCCATCCGGGCGGGCGCGCCGGGGCGGCGTCGCCGGGTCCCGCCATCCGGGCGGCGCCCGCAGCGCAGCGGCGGGCCGCGATCCGGCCCCGGCGGCGGCGCCCCGGCCTCACATGTCCTGGCGCACGATGTCGGTCACCAGCACGTCATGGGCGGCCTCGCCCAGCACGCCCTGCCCCGCGTCGCGCAGGGCCGAACGCAGGTCCGCCATCACCTGCCCGCCGGTGAACACCCCGTCGAAGCCCCCCGACTGGGCATGGCGGAACATCACCTGCAGGAACACGTCGCGCAGCTTCGGCTCGCGCTGGCGGATGATGTCGACGCCGTCCCCCTTGGTCTCGATCGACAGCGACATGATGATCATCGCCTTGACCCGCGCCTTGTCCACCAGCGGCACCACGAACTGCTTGTCGAGCGCGACGTACTGGAACTGCGCCGCCTCCTCGGGGTCATGGTCCTCGGGCTTGGGAATGTCGCTCGGGTCCTCGGCCGCCATCTCGTCATGGCCGTCCCCGTGCCCGCCGCCATGCCCGTCATCCGCGCCATGCGCGGCCTCGGCCCCGTGTCCGCCCTCCGCCGCGCCCTCGGCGCCCGCCTCCGCATGTTCCTCTGGCGGGGGCTTGAGGAAATGCCCGGCGGCTAGACCGCCGACGAGGCCGATGATGGCGAGGAGGATGGGGAGGAGCTTTTTCATGTCGGAAGGCCTCGGGAGGGGGACCGGTCAGAACGGCAGGATGATGTCGGCGATCTGCTGGCCGTAGCGGGGTTGCTGCACGTCCATGATCTGGCCGCGCCCGCCATAGGCGATGCGGGCCTCGGCGATGCGGTCATAGGTGATCTCGTTGCGCCGCGAGACGTCCTCGGGGCGGATGATCCCCGAGACCTGGAGGTCGCGCAGCTCGTAGTTCACGCGCACCTCCTGCGCGCCGGCGATGACCATGTGCCCGTTGGGCAGCACGTCGACCACCGAGGCGGCGACGCGCAGCGTGATCTGTTCGTTGCGCGCCACGCTTCCCGCGCCGGTGGAGGAGCTGTCGGAATTCAGCGCCGCCCCCGGGTCGGTGTTTGCGTTCAGCGCGCCTTCGACCACCGCGGGCAGGCCGAACAGCGCCGAGACGGACATGTTCTCCGACCCCGAGCGGCTGCGCTGGGTCGCGTTGTTGATCGAGGCCTCGTCGTCGATCTCGATCACCACGGTGACGATGTCGCCGGGCCGCTTCGCGCGCCGGTCGCCGAACAGCGATTGCGGGCCCGAGCGCCAGAGCGAGGCGGCGGCGGAGCCTGCCGGCTGCGGCTCGGGCGGCGGGGTCGCCAGCGCGACGCGGCGCGGCGCCGGGGGCGGCGGCGGCTCCAGCGGGGCGCCCGGGGGCGAGAAGGTCGGCGCCTTGCCGACATTGTCCAGCCGCTCGCACCCCGCGAGGATCAGGAGCGCCAGGATCGCGATGCGGATCATCGGCCGACCTCCACCAGTTCGGGACCGGAGACGCGGCCGACCACCGAAGCGCGCGAGACGAGGTTCATCACCCGCACCCGGTCGCCCTCGGCCCCGCGGTCCAGCGCGCGACCCTCCGCCTCGATGGTCAGCGGGCCGCGGCTGAAGCGCAGGGTCACGATCTGGTTGCGCTCCACCATCGCGGGGGGCGAGAGGTCCCCGGCGGCGATCGGGCGGCCCGGGAACAGGGTGATGCGGGCCTCGAGCCCGGCGATCGCCGTCTCCTCGGCCACGCCCTGCGCCGGTCCCGGCCTGCGCGACAGGTCGTCGAGCGCGATCCGTTCGCCCGCGCGGATCACGCGGCTGGGCGTGACGAAGCCGGACTCGGCAGAGCTTTGCTGCGCGGCCGCGGCAGGCGCGGCGAGCAGCAGCGCCGCCAGCACGGCGGTCACGCCGCGGGGTTCTCCTCGCGCGCGCATCTCAGCGGATCTGGCTCGTGGCGCCGAGCATCTGGTCGGCGGCGGTGATGACCTTGGCGTTCAGCTCGTAGCCGCGCTGCGCCTCGATCAGCTCGGTGATCTGGCGCACCGGGTCGACCGAGCTTTCCTCGAGGAAGCCCTGGCGCATGGTGCCGCGCCCGTCGACGCCCGGCTCGCCCGCGTTCGGCGCGCCCGAAGCCTCGGTTTCGAGGTAGAGGTTTCCGCCGATCGCCTCGAGCCCCTTGTCATTGGCGAAGGAGACGAGGTCGATCCGCCCCAGCTGCTGCGGGGCCACCTGGTCGTTGAAATAGGCGTAGACCTCGCCCTGGGCGTTGATCGAGATCGCGCGCGTCTCGTCCGGGATGGTGATCCCGGCGGCGAGCTCGAACCCGTCGGAATTGACCATCACCCCCTCGCCGGTGCGTTTCAGCGCGCCGTCGCGGGTATAGGCCGAGCGGCCGTCCGGCAGCACCAGCTCGATATAGCCGTCGCCCTCGATGGCGACGTCGAGCTCGCCGCCCGTCGCCTCCACCGCGCCCTGGCTGACATCCATGGAGACCGCGGCGGGGCGCACCCCGAGGCCGAGCTGGATGCCGGTGGGCAGCAGCGAGCCGTCGGCGGCGTTGACCGTGCCGGGGCGGGCGAGCTGCTGGTAATGCAGGTCCGCGAACTCGGCCCGGCGGGCGTTGTAGGCGGTGGTGTTCATGTTGGCGAGGTTGTTGGAGACGACCTCGACGCGCATCTGCTGCGCTTGCATGCCGGTGGCGGCGATCCTGAGGGCTCTCATGAGCGTATCCTCCGTTCTGGCGGGTTGCGGCGGCGTCGTTCGACGTCGGGGACGGGCGGCTCAGCGCGTCATCGCGGCTGGCCGATGGTTCGGATGACGGCGCGGATGCGCTCGTCCTCCCGGTCCTGGAGGGCCTGGCCGGCCTCGTAGGCGCGCTGCACCTCGATCATCCGGCTGAGTTCGAGCACCGGCGAGACGTCGGCCCCCTCGATGAAGCCCTGGTGGATGACGCCGCCCTCGACCGGCGCGACCGGCCCCCCGGGGTTGAACAGAACGCCCCCTTCGCGGGTCATGGCCGAGAGGTCGGGCGGGGCGACGAGGCCGATCTGGGTGACCGGCACGCCGTCGGCCGAGACCGAGCCGTCGGTGGCCACCGAGATCGATTTCGCGTCCGGCGGCATGAAGATCGGCGCGCCGCCGGCGTCGAGCACCCTGTGGCCCTCGGGGGTCACCAGTTCGCCATCCGCGTTGCGCAGGAACGAGCCGTCGCGGGTCAGGCGCAGGCCGCGCGGCGTCTCGACCTGGAAAAAGCCGTCGCCCTCGATGGCGAGGTCGAACGTGCCGCCGGTCTGGGACAGCTCGCCCTGGCCGAAGAACGTGTCGCGCACATGCGCCTTGGCCATGGAGAGCGAGCCGCCCTCGACCGGCACCGCCTTGACCATCTCCGCGAAGATCGCCCCCTCGCGCCGGAAGCCGGTGGTCGCCATGTTGGCGATGTTGTTGGCGATGACGCGCATTTCCTGTTTCAGCCCGCTCTGGCGGGTGATCGTGACATAGCCGGCGTTATCCATCGCGCAGCGCCTCCTCGATGAAGCTCTCGGCGGTGCGGCTGCGTGCGATCAGCGCGCGGGCGCCGGAAAGGCTGGGTTCCTGGGTGTCGGGCGGGGGCCCCATGGCGGCGAGCGCGTCCTCGGACAACGAGGGCGCGAGTTCGGCGGCGGCCTCCGGCGCGGCGCCGGAGGCCCAGGCCGCGAAGGTCGAACGCGCGGGGGACGGCGCGAGGGCCGCGGCCGCGCGCCATTCCCCGGCGCGCCAGGCGAAGCGCGAGCGGGTCTCGGGGTCCACGCCCTCGCCCGAGGCGACGGCCTCCCACGCCTCGGCATGGCGCCCCTCGGCGACGAGCGCCGCGACGCGGACCTTCTGCGCCGCGGCGCCGTCCTGGGCGCCGACCAGCTCCAGCGCCGCGTCGCCGTCGCCGAGCGCCACGTGGGCGCGGGCGGCGGCGAGCGCCGCGGGGTCGTGGCGCGCGACGCTGGGGGCGACCATGCCCAGCGCGGCGTTGGCGAGGCCGATGCGCGTCAGCCGGTCCGCGGTCGCGGTGCGCGCGGCGTCGCTGTCCGGGCCGTCGCCCATCAGCCCGGCGCGGGCGATGGCGGCGCCGGCATACTCCACGTCGCCGTCCCGCTCGGGGCCCGCGGCGAGGTACAGCTCCTGCGCCACCATGCGCAGGGTCTGGTCGCCGATCTCGCCGCGCTCGACCTCCGTCTCCAGCACGTCCATGGCCGGGATGAAACGGTCGCCGCCGCGCGCCCGGATCTCGGCGGCCTTCAGCCGGTCGCCCAGCGGCGTGCCGCGATGGGCGAGGGCGGCGGCGGCGGCCGACTGGATCAGCACCTGTTCCACCTGGCGGCCCTGGCCCAGCAGCCGCTCGATCAGCAGCGCCGTCGCCTCGGCCCCCGCGGGCGAGGAGCCGCCCGCGATGCGCCGAAGCGCGCGGTCGGCCTGGGCGTCCTTGCCCTCGGCGATGTCCAGCTTGGCCATCGCCAGCGTCCGCTCCGGGCTGCGCGGACCCGGCGCGCGCTCCATGATCGAGGCGACGCGGCGGGCGGCCTCGAGGCGGCCGCCCTCGAGCAGGTTGGTCAGCAGCCGCGCGCCGATCCGGTGCCGCAGCGGCGGCGAGATCTCGGCCAGGGCGGCGGCGAGCGCGTCGGCCGCCGGAACGGTGTCCGGGACCTCGGCGCCGTCGCCATTCGCCGCCGAAAGCCGCCAGACGGCGGCCAGCCCGGGGCAGTCCTTCTGGGTCGAGAGGGGGCCGCCCTCGGCATAGGGTTCGCCGTCCACGACATGCGCCATGTCCGTCAGAAGCGGCCCGGCGCGCAGCGGCGGCGCGACGGTTCCGATGACCGCGCGGGCCTCGGCCCCGAAGCCCAGCGCGATGTAGACCCGCGCGAGCTCGGCGGCGGCGGGGCGCACGATCTCGTCCACCGCGTCCATCAGGCCGACCCGGCGGGTGGCGATGGCGACGGCAGGGTCCTCGGACGCCTCCAGCACCGGCAGCGTGAAGCGCGGATCCGCGATGCAGTGATCCGGCGTCGGCGCGCGCCGCGGGCGGTCCCGCTCGATCACCGAGCGGATCTCGACCTGGCCGCGGGCCGCCTCGAGCATGGCGGCCATCGGGTCGCCGTCGGGGGCCGCGTCGGGGGCGCCCTGCGCGTCGGGCTCGGCCGCGTGCGGATCCGCGGCATGGTCGTCGCCATGCGCCTCGGCGGGCGCGTCATGCGGCGGCGCCTGCGGCTCCTCGGCGGGCGGGGCCTGCGGCCGTTCCGAGAACTCCACGAGCCCCTCTTCGGCCGCCCGCGACAGCTGCTCGATCAGGCGTCGCTGCGCCTCGGCGACCACCGAGGCGACGTCGTCGAGCGGCGCGGCCGGCGGCGTATCGGCCGCGTGCGCGTCATCGCCGGCTTCGGAGGGGGCCGGCGTCTCGGCGGCGGGATCCGTGGGGGCATGCTCTTCCGCGGCATGGTCCTGCGCCCCGGCGGTCGGGGCGTGGTCGTCGCCATGATCGACGGCCGCGCGCGCGGGCGCATCACCGGCATCGGGGGCGGGCGCCTGCGCGGCAGGCGCCGGCGCCGGCGCCGCGGGCGCGGGGGCGGCGGCCCGGGGGGCCGGCCGGGCCTCGGCCACCACCGGCGAGGGCGCGTCGGCGGTCGGCGGTTCCTCCCGCGCGCCGTCGCGGAAATCGAGCACCAGGCTGCGCGGCCCGAGGCGATACACGTCGGCCTCGCAGGCGCAGGACATCGAGAAGGTGATCTCGGACCCGCCGCCGGCCGTCGACGCGGTGGCGCGCAGCACGCGGGACACCCGGCGCTCGGGGAAGATGGCGGCGGAATCGACCTCCGCCTCGATGTTCGGCAGGCGCAGGGTCAGCGCGCGGCCGGCCCGATCGACCTCCCACGCCGCATCCGGCGGCAGGTCGAGCACGACCCGGCTGAACGAGGAGAACTCGCTCGCGCGCAGGCGCAGCGATTCCTGCGCCCCGGCCTGTCCGACCGGGAGCGCGAGGGCCGCGAGCGCGGCGAGAGAGGTGACGACGCGCCAGGTCATGCGGCGCTCTTGGCGCCGCGCAGCGCCTCGTTCAGGTCCGCGAAGCCGGGACGCACCTCGCCCGGCGCGTTCTGGCGGCCCACCTCGACGCAGATATCGGGGGCATGGTTGTGCAGGTTGGCCACGAGCACGTCGCGGATCAGGGTGTAGAAGGTGTGGTCCGACTCGATCACCGTCTTCACCTTGGCGGCGAAGGGGCCGACCAGGCCGTAGGCGAGGAACACGCCGAGGAAGGTGCCCACCAGCGCGCCGCCGATCATCTTGCCCAGCACCTCGGGGGGCTGGTCGATCGAGGCCATGGTCTTGATCACGCCCAGCACCGCCGCGACGATGCCCAGCGCGGGCAGGCCGTCGGCCATGGACTGGAGCGCGTGGCTCGAGTGCATGGCATGGTGCAGCTTGTGCTCCAGCCGCTTCTCCAGCACCTCCTCGACCTGGTGCGGGTCGTCGTAGTTCATCGACCCGGCCCGCATCGTGTCGCAGATGATCTCCACCGCCGACTTGTCGGCGAGGATGTTGGGATATTTCTGGAACACCGCCGATTCCTGGGGCCCCTCGATATGCCCCTCGAGGTCCATCGGGTTGCCGCGCGCGATGCGGATCAGCTCATACAGAAGGCACAGCAGGTCCTGGTAGTCCTGCGGCTTCCACTTCGGGCCTTTGAAAACCTTCCCGACGTCCTTCATCGTGTGCTTCACCGCGGCCATGTCGTTCGAGATCACGAACGCGCCGACGGCCGCGCCGCCGATCATCATCATCTCGAACGGCAGCGCCTTGATGATGATCCCCATCTTGCCGCCGGCGGCCACGTAGCCGCCGAACACCATCACGAGGATGATCACGATGCCGACAATACCGACCATCCGGGGGACCTCTCGAACTCTTCCAGACAAGGAGATGCGTGGGGGCCGAGTGTCGGCCGAACGCGGTTAAAAAAACGCTAGGCGGCGCCGGTCATTCACGCGGCGCGTTGGCGTTCCGCCCGGCGATCGTGGCGCTGATGGCGTAGGCGCGCTCGGCCGGAAGCCCGGCGAGCACCTCCGCGGCGACGTCCTGGCGCATGCGCGCGAGGAACCCGGCCGCGAAGCCGATATCCATGGTCTGGAAGATCTTCGACGACTTCTTCGGATCCATGTTCTCGTACACCTCGACCAGCCGCTTGATGTCCGCCTCGGCGGCGTCGTCGGCGATGGTCAGCGTCTGCTCGAGCCGCGCGCGCGCTTCCTCGAGTCGTTCGCGCTCCGCCCGCATCCGCGCCTCGGCCGCCTCCAGCAGCCGTTCGCGGTCGGCGATCTGAAGCGCGCGGTCGCGCAGCTGCAGCTCCCGCTCCCGCACCGCCTCGAGCAGCGCGCCGGCGTCGCCGCCGGGCGTGCACTCGGCCTGCGCGCCGCCGCGGGCGGGCGCGGCCGGCTGCGTGTCCGGCGCGGCCAGGGCCCCGGCCGCATGGGCCACCGGCCCGGCGGGATCCATGATGCGGATCGCGGCCGAGGCGACGAAGCAGCCGACGATCAGCGCGGCGGCGCCGACCCGGGGCCGCCCGGGGACCGGGGCGGGCGTGCGCGTCATGACGCCCCCCCGCGGGACAGCGCGCGAATCGCGGCCGCCAGCGCATCGCGGGACGAGCGCGGCTCGTCCTCGGGCGCATCGCCCCCGACGGCTTCGAGCTCGGGCTCGGGGTCGAGGACGTCCGTTTCCGGATCCTCCGCACGCGGGGCGGCGGCGCGCACCAGCGGCCGCGGCAGCCGCGATTCGGCGTCGTGCATCGCGGCGATCAGGATCTCGAGGCGACCGGCCG
This sequence comes from Rhodovulum sp. DZ06, assembly GCF_050586345.1. Classification (NCBI taxonomy): domain Bacteria; kingdom Pseudomonadati; phylum Pseudomonadota; class Alphaproteobacteria; order Rhodobacterales; family Paracoccaceae; genus Rhodovulum; species Rhodovulum sp. DZ06. The sequence goes on along the minus strand of NZ_JBOCEF010000003.1, from coordinate 123,907 downwards.
CCGCCTCGGCCCGCGCGGTGCGCTTCGCAAGCTCGCGCGTCTGCTCGTTGGCCGACTTGCGCGCCGTCTCCATGGCCTTGCGCAGGTCGTCGGCCTGGCGCGAGAGCGCCGCGACGGCGCCGCCGAGCCCCTTGTCGAGGTCGCCCAGCTTGCGCAGCCGCCGCGACAGCACGTGGCAGTAGATGGCCGCGGTGACGGCGGCGCCGATCAGCAGCCCGTCGGCGATCAGGGTCATGTCCGCGCCGATCATTGCAGCACGAAGCGGGTGATCAGCAGATCGCGCACCCGTCCCTCTCCGGTCACCACCTGGATGCGGCGCAGCATCTGGGCGCGCAGCCGGGCCATCGCGGCCGGGTCCTGCACGTCTTTCTCATCCAGCGCGCGCAGATACGTGTTCAGCACGTCCAGCACCCTCGGCTTGAGCATCTCGACCTCGGCCTGGTGAAGCGGCTCCACCTCCAGCTCCGCGCTCATCACCAGGTGGCGGGCGCGGGCGCCGCGGCCGAGCGAGATCACGATCTCGTCCAGCGGGACGAAAGCCGTCGGCGGCAGGTCCGGCGGCGGCTTGGCCGCCTTCTCCTCCTTCGCGTGCTCTTCGCCCCCGCCGATGGGGAGGGCGAGCATGCCCGAGTAGACGGCGAAGAATCCCCCGCCGCCCAGGACCAGCATCAGGACGAGGCCGATGATCAGCCCGCCCTTGCCGCCCTTTTTCTTTCCTTCCTCGACGATGTCGTCGGGATCGATGTCAGCCGTGTCGGCCATGCCGCCTCCGCGCATCCTGCTGCGTTGGGGCAAGTCCTAGACCCGCTCTGCCTAAGAGGACGTAAACCGGGGAGGTAACCTGATCTTAAGCGACGGGGGCGCATTCCTCGGGTCAAGCCAGAAGGGCCGGCCCGCCGATCGCGGGCCCATAAAGGTGTGAGATCAGAGTGAACGGTCTGCTGTCGATCTGGGAAGGAAGCGATCCGCGTCAACGCTTGGTGGCGCTGCTTGCTGGACTCGCCGCGCTTCTTGCGCTCGGCGGCCTGGCGAGCGTCGCTCTGAAACCCAACATGTCCCTGCTTTACGCAGGTTTGGACCAGAGCGCCGCCGGCGCCGTGGTCACCGCCCTCGAATCGCGGGGCGTGCAATACGAAGTGCGCGGAGACGGCATCTTCGTCGAAGAGGGGCGGCGCGATGCGATGCGCATGGCGCTGGCCGCGGACGGCCTGCCCGAAAGCGGGGCCGCGGGGTACGAGCTTCTCGATGCCCTGTCCGGTTTCGGCACCACCGCCGAGATGTTCGACGCCGCCTACTGGCGCGCGAAGGAAGGGGAGCTGGCGCGCACCATCGTCGCCCTGCCGACCATCCGGCGCGCCCGCGTGCATATCGCCAACCCGGTGCGCCGGCCGTTCGAACGCGGCTCGGAACCCACCGCGTCGGTCGTGGTCACCACCATCGGCGGCGCCCTGCCCGGCCACCAGGCCGAGGCGATCCGCTTCCTGGTCGGTTCCGCCGTCGCCGGTCTGCAGATGCAGAACGTCTCCGTCATCGACGCCGAGCGCGGGATCGCCCTGCGCGCCGGCGAAGAAGGCGCCGGGACCGCGGCCGAGGGCGAGGACCGGGCCGAGGCGATGCGGCGCAATGTGGAGCGCCTGCTGGGCGCCCGCGTCGGCCCCGAATCGGTGATCGTGGAGGTCTCGCTCGACACGGACCGCAACGCAGAGAAGATCACCGAACGGGTGCTCGACCCCGAATCCCGCGTCGCGGTGTCCACCGACACCGAGGAGACGTCCGCCGAATCCACCGGCGGGGCCGGGGGCGGCGTCACCGTCGCCTCGAACCTGCCCGACGGCGATGTCGAGACCGATGGCGGCGGCGGCGCGAGTTCGAACTCCACCCGCTCGCGCGAGCGCGTCAACTACGAGGTCTCGGAGGTGCTGCGCGAGCGCACCCGCAACCCGGGCGAGATTCGCCGCATCTCCGTCGCCGTCCTGGTCGACGGGCTGCGCGAGACCGCCGCCGACGGGACCGAGACCTGGACCGCCCGGCCGGAGGAGGAGCTGCAGGCGCTGCGCGCGCTGGTCGAATCGGCGATCGGCTTCGACGCCGCCCGCGGCGACACGATCTCGATCCAGACCATGCAGTTCGCCCGCGGCGCCGAGGCGGGAGAGTTCGCGGAGGCGGGCGCGGGCGGCTTCCTCGCCGCCAACGCGATGACGCTGATCCAGCTCGTCGTGCTCGCCCTCGTCACGCTCGCGCTGATCCTCTTCGTGCTGCGCCCGATGATGCAGCCCGCGCCCCGCTCGGGCGCCATCGGGTCGGACGAGGAGTCGCTGCAGCTCGGCGCCGATCCGCTCGGCAACGTGGAGCGCAGCATCGAGGCCGCGGGCGACCTGATTGACGCGGAAGGGGTGGGCGTCGACAAGCTCGCCGCCCTGCGCGACGCGGTGCAGGAGCGGCCCGAGGACAGCGCCTTCCTGCTCCGCTCCTGGCTCGAATCCGATGACAAGACGGGGAAAGCGGCATGAACAGGGCCATGAACTGGGAAAGCTTCGAGGACGACGAGGACGCGCCCCCGCAGACCCGCAGCGCCAGCATCGAGGAGTTCGTGCGCCCCGCCCCGCCGCCCTCGGCCGAGGAGATCGCGGCCAGGGCCGAGGAGGAGGCGCGCCGGGCCGAGGAGGAGGCGCTGGCCGAGATGCTGGCCCGCGCCCGCGGCGAGGGGAAGGCGGAGGGCTTCGAGGCGGGCGCCGCCCAGGCCGAGCAGAACTTCATCGCCGAGCGCCGGCTGATCCTGTCGGACATCCGCGAGCGGCTCGCCGACGCCGCGCTGCTGCGCGAGCGGGCGGACGCCGAGGCCGCGGCCTCGCTGCGCGAGCTGTCCGAGGCGCTGGTGCGCGCGCTCGCCCCCGCCCTGTCGCGCTCGGGGCTGGCGGCCGAGGTCGCCGCGGCGGTCGCCGCCGCCCATGACGACCAGCTCTCGTCCCGCGGCGCGCCGAAGGTGGCCGTCGCCGCGCCCGCCGACCAGCTGCCCGCGATCCGCGCCGCGCTGGACGAGGCCGGGCTCGACGCCGAGCTGACGGCGGACGATTCGCTGACCGCGCTCGAGGCGCGGGCCAGCTGGGGCGACGGGATCGACGCGATCGATCTCGGCCGCTGCGTCGACGCCGCGATGCATGCCGTCGCGGTCCATTTTGCAACCGATGAGGAGACCCGGGCCCATGGATGACCCGATCGATGGCGAAATCGATGGCGGCGGCGACGGCGCCCTCGCCGCGGCGGAGCCCGGCGAGACGCGGCGCAGCCGCGGATCCGCCGTGCTGGGCGTGCCGATCGAGGTGGTGGTCTCGGTCGGCCGCGCGCGGCCGCAGATCGCCGAGCTGGTGACGCTGCGGCGCGACTCGGTGCTGCCGCTGGACAGCCGGATCGAGGATCCGGTGGAGCTTTATATCGGCGAGAAGCTGATCGCCCGCGGCGAGCTGCAGGAGATGGACGACGATTCCGGCCGCCTGGCCGTGCGCCTGACCGAGGTCGCCGACCTGTCGGGCGGCGTCTGACCGTGACCCCGGCGGCGGACCCTCACACCCCGCACGCCGCGTTGCGCGCGCCCGGGATCCCGCCCCGGGCCGCGCGCCGCATCGCGGCCCGCGCCGCGCCCAGCGCCGCGCTCGCCGGCGCGCTCCTGCTCGCCGGCCCCGCCGCCGCGCAGGAGGTGGCCGTGAACCTCGGCGACGCGCCGCTCACCCTGCGCTCGCTGCAGATCCTCGGCGCGGTCACGCTGCTCTCGCTCGCTCCCGCCATCGCGGTGACGCTCACCTGCTTTCCCTTCATCGTCACCGTGCTCTCGATCCTGCGCCAGGCCATCGGCGTGCAGCAGGCGCCGCCCTCGATGATGATCGTCAGCCTCGCGCTGTTCCTGACCTGGTACGTCATGGACCCGATCTTCCTCGAGGCCTGGGCCGCCGCGCAGCCGGCGATCGAGGGGAATGCGCCGCTTGAACAGGGCCTGGCCGATGCGCTGGTCCCGTTCCGCGCCTTCATGGAGGCGCGGACCGCGCCCGGCACGCTGGCCGAGATGGCCGCGACCGCCCCGCGGCCCGCGCCCCTCGACGGCCCGCCGCCCTGGTCGGTGCTGGTGCCCAGCTTCCTTCTCTCCGAGATCACCCGCGCGTTCGAGATCGGGTTCCTCGTCTTCCTGCCCTTCCTGCTGATCGACCTGATCGTCGCCTCGGTGCTGATGTCGATGGGCATGATGATGGTGCCGCCCGCGGTGGTCTCGCTGCCGTTCAAACTCGCATTCTTCGTGCTCGCGGACGGCTGGACGCTGCTCGCGGGCGCCCTCGTCCGGGGATACACGTCATGAACGATTTGCCCGCCGTCCTGTCCGAACCCCCGCCCCCCGCGCTGACCCAGGCCGAGGCGCAGAAACGTTCGGTCGCGCCGAGCGCCGAGTCGCTGACCTGGCCCGAGAAGGCGACCATCGTGCTGATCGCGCTGGGGCCGGAGACGGCCTCGGCCTTCCTGCGCGACCTGGGCGAGGACAACATCCGCCGCTTCGCCCGCGCCGTCAGCCGGATGCGCGAGATCCCGCACGACGTGGTCGACGTGGTGCTGAGCAACTTCATGGAGACGCTGGGCGACGAGATGTCGGTGCGCGGCGGCATGGACGAGGCGAAGCGCTTCCTCGGGCAGGTGATGGACGGGGATTCGGTCAACCGCATCCTCGAGGACCTCGACGGGCGCGGCGGGCGGTCGATCTGGCTCAAGCTCGCCGATGCCGCCGACGCCTCGCTCGCCGGCTGGCTGTCGATGGAGCATCCCCAGTTCGCCACCGTGGTGCTGACCAAGCTGCGCTCGGACCAGGCCGCGCGGGTGCTGGAGCGGTTCGACCAGAACTTCGCCCAGGACGTGGTGATGCGCATGGCGCGGATCCCCACCCCCGACCCGGCGGCGATGGACCAGATCCGCGAGGTGATCGAGCGCGATTTCGTCAGCGTGATGGAGCGCACCCAGGGCGCCCGCAAGCCCGCGGACCTGATCGCGGGGCTGATGAACCACGTCTCCTCCTCGGTGCGCGACACCATGCTGGGGCACATGGGCGAAGAGAACCCGCGCCTGGCGCAGGAAGTGCAGCGGGTGATGTTCACCTTCTCGGACATCGCCAGCCGCGTCGGTGCGCGCGATATCGGCAAGGTGGTCAAGGGCGTCGAGGAAGACGTGTTCATGACCGCGATGAAATCGGCCATGGCGCGGGACGACCCGGCGGTCGAATTCATCCTCGGCAATGTCGCCAAGCGGCTGGCCGAACGCTACCGCGAGGATCTCGCCGCCATGCCCGACGTGCGGCGCAAGGAAGGCGAGGCGGCGGAGGCCGAGGTGGTCGCGGCGATCCAGGCCCTGGTCAAGAAGGGCGAGATCAAGCTCATCGAGCTGGATGGCGGCGACGAGTGAGCGCCGCGGCGGGGCGCCCTGCCCCGCGCGCGCCCGACCGGGCGCGCCGCCCGCCCCCGCGCCGGACATGCGAACGCCTCCCGGCCAGCAGCAAGCCGGGAGGCGGAGCGTGAGGGTCCGGGCCGCGCGCGGCGGCGCCGGGACAGGGCTCAGAGGCCGGCGAGCGCCTTGGCCTGGCCGGCCCAGTCGTCGCGCATCGGGCGGCCGCGGACCGAGCTGATCTGCTCGTCCAGCCACTCGAGATTGGCCTCGGTCATCTCCGCGATCTGCGCGAAGGTGTAGATGCCGAGCCCGTTGAGTTCGGCCTCCAGCTTCGGGCCGACGCCCTTCAGAAGCTTCAGGTCGTCGATCATCGCGGGGGCGGCGTCGTACAGGGTCGCCGGCGCGGCGGCGGCGGGGGTCGAGAACAGGTCGGCCTCGGGGGCCTCCTCGGCCACGGTCTCGACCGTCTCCTCGACCGCCGCGACGGTCTCTTCCGCAACCTCTTCCACGGCCTCTTCAACCGGGGCGGCGACGGCCTCGACGGCCTCCTCGACCTCTTCGACGATCGCCTCGGCCTCGACCGGCGGCTCGACGATGGTCTCTTCGCCCCTGGCGGGCGAGAAGGCGGCGAAACCGGCGAACATGGACTTGGGGGTCATGTCGCCCAGCGCGGAGGGTTTGAACATCTCCGCGAAGCGGTACGGCACGCCGAAGAAGGGCGCGGCCGGCGAGAAGCTCAGGCAGTAGTCGTAAAGCGTCTCGTCCTCGCGCTTCATCAGCGGGGTCGGGAAAACGGCGTCGATTTGCATGGCGTGACTCCGGGTGTGCTGCATGGAGTATCCATAACACAACCGTGCTGCATTGCAACATAACCTTGCCGCGATGCGGGCGGCGGGGCGGGACGGGATGTCGCGCCGCCCTGCCCCGATCCTTGCGGGCGCTGCGTCCGCGCCGGGCGGCCGCGCCTTCGCAGGCGCAGCGGGGTCAGACCGCGGCGCGCAGGCCCGACAGGCCGTAATGCTGCGCGAGCCGCCCGAGGGCGATCTTCAGGACCACCTTGCCCGAGCGCGCGGCCCAGCCCATGCGCCGCTCGGTCGCCTCGAGCCCCTCGAGGAAGCAGCAGGCGCGCAGGGCGGCGTCGTTCAGCCCCGGGCCCAGCGCCTCGAGCGCCTGGGCGAGGCGCTCGCGCGCCGCCGCCGGGCCCTCGGCCGGGCCGCGCCCGGCGCCGCGGGCGGATTCGTCGACCGAGGCGAGGAAGCGCGACCAGTCCTGGGCGATCTTCGGCCCCGCCTGCGCACGCTCGAAATCCTCGCGCAGCCGCTCGCCCGCCACCACCTCTTCGGCGGTCAGGAACGGGCGGCCGTCGGCGCCCTTGCGCCGGGCGAGCCAGCCGAGCGGCGTCTCGCCCATGTTCACCTGCATCTCGCGCGCCGCGCCCTGGTCGTCGACCACGCGGCGCGACCCGGCGACCTGGTGCTGGCGGGCGAAGACCGAGGGGCCCTCGGCCAGCTCCATCGCCGCCTCGACCCCGCCGCGCTCGGCCGCGCGGCGACGCGCGTCGCCATCCCCGGCCAGCGCCCGGCGCAGCCAGGCGCGCCCGGCCTCGGTGATCTCGTATTTCGCCAGGTTCCGCCCGCGATGGGCGCAGCCGATCCAGTCGCGCGCGGCCATGGCGGCGGCGCTGCGGGCGGGCAGCTTGGCGAGGGTGACGGGCCCTTCCGGCCCCGGGCGGAAGACGCAGGCGCTCTCGGCCCCCTGCGCGATGGCCAGGAAGGCGCGCGGTTCGCTCAGCCGCCGCAGGATCCGGCGCGCGTCCTTCTCCAGGGCCTTGTCCGCGTCCTGCGCGGCGCGGGGGGAAGCGGGATCGGCGGCGCTGTCGGTGACGGAAATCTGGGGCAACGCTGTCTCCATGGTCTGTGCGTAAGCTTCTGCGCCGCCCGAGCGGGCCAGCAGGGCTTCCGCTTCGGTCAGCAACACGTCGTGCAGCGGGTCGTCGCGCCGGGTTTCAAGCCGGCGCACGGTGCGCATGACGGTGGAGGGGTGAACGCCGCGGCGCCGGGCGAGGTCGCGCATGGCGACGCCCCCGACGGTGTGGGCGATGTAGTCTTCCGCTTCGGCGAGCCGCCTCGGGTCCGTTCCGGGACCGTAGACTCGCCTCACGGCGTGGATGCAGCCCTCGAGGGCGATTTGGCTGTGCATGCCGGCTGTCCAGCTTGTCCGATAATTTGAAGCAATTTCACGCTATGGTTGATTCGTGAATCGCAGGTTAACCAGCTTTGTAAAACTGGTCTATGAGCTGCGTTCGATAACGCATTCTGTTGGATTGATTTTCCCATCGCGCGGTGATGACGATTTTCGCGCAACACCCGCATTGGTGGAGTCAGGATGAAGGGGCACACCTCGAAAGGAGGAAGTCATGTTCCATTCCACCGACTTCGACGCCGCTTCTGAAACTGTCGCCGCAACCTCTGCCGCGCTCCAAGACGCGGGGCCGCGAAACCGTGCCGACAACGCCGCGGCCTCTGCGGAAGGCAGCCTGCTGCGCCGCCCGCGCCTGCTCGCCCGCGCCGCCCGCGAGGGCGCGCGCATGTACCGGCGCGAGCGCGACCTGACCGGCGCCCTGCCCGGCATGACCGGCCCGCGCCGCGGCGGGGACATCGTCTCGCGGCTGCTGGGGATCGAGGCGCAGATCGACGAGGACCGCCGCGCCGGCGCCGCGGGCTACTCGGCCCGCCGCCACGTGCAGATCCTGTCGGCGCTGGTGGCCGAGTCGATGGCGCTGGCCGAGGCGCGCAAGGCGGACTGAGCGCGCCGCCACGGACCCCCGCGCGCTTCAGAGCCCCCACGGGGCCGCGCGCCGACACGACCGCGACGCCGCCCCTCCACGCGGGGCGGACAAAGAAAAACCGGCCCGCGATGGGGCCGGTCCGGGGGCGTCACGCCCCGTTCTGAACTGTCGCCGGGACCCGCCCGGCGCGCCCGCGCCCTCAGGAGAAGGCGTCGGGCATCGCGGCCTTGCGCTGCGCCACGTAGTCCCGCAGCGCCTCGGCGATCGCCGGGTCGAGCGGCGGGGCCTCGTAGTCCCCGAGCATCTTCTTCACCCGGTCCGCGGCCATCTGGGACGTGTCGCGCGCGCCCTCTTCCGACCAGGTCTCGAACGGCTTGTTGTCGAAAGTCTCGGAGCGCCAGAACGCGTCCTGGAAGTTGTTCTGGGTGTGCGCGCAGCCGAGGTAGTGCCCGCCCGGGCCGACCTCGCGGATGGCGTCGAGGGCGAGACCGTTCTCGGACAGGTCGATCCCCTTGGCCAGCGCGTGCAGCGCGCCGAGCTGGTCGGCGTCGATGACGAATTTCTCGAGGCTCGACACCAGGCCGCCTTCCAGCCAGCCGCAGGCGTGGAGCATGAAGTTCACGCCGCCCATCAGCGCCGCGTTCAGGGTGTTGGCCGTCTCCATCCCCGCCTGCTGGTCGGGCAGTTTCGACCCGCAGAGCGAGCCGCCGGAGCGGAACGGCAGGTTGTAGCGGCGGGCGAACTGGCCCGCGCCCCACAGGATCTTGGTCGCCTCGGGGGTGCCGAAGGTCGGGGCGCCCGAGCCCATGTCGATCGAGGTCACGAAGGCGCCGAAGATCACCGGCGCGCCGGGACGGATCAGCTGGCTGTAGGCGACGCCCGCCAGCACCTCGGCCACCACCTGGGTCAGCGTGCCCGCGACCGACACCGGCGCCATGGCGCCGCCGACGATGAACGGGGAGATGATGCAGGCCTGCCCGGCGGCGGCGTAGACCTCAAGCGCGCCGGTCATGGTGGCGTCGAAGGTCAGCGGCGAGTTGACGTTGATGAGCGAAGTCATCACCGAATTCTCGCGCACGAACTCCTCGCCGAACAGGATCTCGCACATCGCGACGCTGTCGGCGGCGCGCGAGGGTTCGGTGACCGAGCCCATGAACGGCTTGTCGCCCAGGGTCATGTGCGCCATCAGCATGTCGAAATGGCGCTTGTTGACCGCGATGTCGGTCGGCTCGCAGACCGTGCCGCCGGTGGAGTGGAGCCATTTCGACATCTGGCCCAGCTTCACCAGCTTCTCGAAGTCCTCCATCACCGCGTAGCGGCGGCCCTTTTCCAGGTCGCGCACGAAGGGCGGGCCGTAGACCGGCGCCAGCACCAGCGAATCGCCGCCGATGGTGACCGAGTTCGCGGGGTTGCGGGCGTGGTGGATGAACTGCGACGGGGCCGTCTCGCACAGTTTGCGGGCGAGGCCGCGGGGGATGCGCACGCGCTCGCCCTGGACATCCGCGCCCGCCTCGCGCCAGCGCTGCAGCGCGCCGGGATTGTCGACGAAGGCGACGCCGATTTCCTCGAGCACCGTCTCGGCGTTGTACTCGATGGTGGCCAGACCCTCTTCCGACAGGATCTCCATGGTCGGGATCCGGCGGTTGATGGCGGGGACCGCCTCGACCTTGCGGGCCGTGCGCGCCGCGCGGCGGGCCGCGCCGCCGCCGCCGCCCGCGCGCCCGCGGCGGCGACCGCCGCCGGCCGCGTCGCCGGATTCAGGGATGTCCACGTGGTCCGAGCCGTCCGCCATGGCCCAACTCCTTGTCGTATGCGTTGTCGAAAGCGCGCGCCGGCGACCGCCGGAAAGCGATCCTGCGTCACCGTCCCTTTTAGGCGAGCGCGCGGCGGCGGGCCGGGCGGAAACCGCCGCCGCAGCGTCCGCTCGCGACATGCGGGGGGCGCGGCGGGGCCGCGGGGCGCGGACGCGCGCCGGGCGAGCGCCGCCGCCGGGGCGCCGCCGCCGGGACGCCGCCTGCGGCAGAACTGCCGTTACGGAAACAATCTATAGATCGCAACTGCGCTGGTGATGAACAGGATTCGAACAAACGCATACTTGATGACGAAAGGGCTTCCGCTCGTCCTCGAAATACGTATTCATTCAAGCATCCCCCTCGTTACAGAGAGTCTCTCCCGATGATGCAGGCTCAGCCCACGCCGCGCCGCTACCGCTTCAAGACGCCGACACCCCCCTCGTTCCTCGACCGCGTCCGTTCCCGCACCCGCGCCCTCGTCACCGAGGGCGAAGCCGCCGCCCGCCGGGCGATCTGGATGAAGGCCGCCCTCTGGGCCGTCATCGGCGCCTTCGCCTACTGGGCGATGATCTCCTCCGATCCCGGCTGGGGCACCGTCGGCCTCGCCATCCTCGCCGCCCTCGCGCTGACCATGCTGCCGATCAATCTCGGGCACGATGCGACCCATGGCGCGGCGTCGAAGAGCAAGCTCGTGAACGACCTCGCCACCGTCTTCACCTTCGGGGTGCTGGGCATGTCCGGGCACCTGTGGCGGCGCCGGCACATCCACAACCACCACATGTTCTCGAACCTCGAGGGCGCGGACACGGACGTGGACGCCACGATCCTGCTGCGGATGACGCCGCACCACCCGTGGCTGCCGATCCACCGCTTCCAGCCCTTCTACGCGCCGGTGCTCTACGGCCTCGCGCTGCCGCTGCGGGTCTACGTGATGGACTGGTTCAGCCTCGCCATCGCGCGCAGGACCGATCCGAAGACCTGGGCGACCCCGCGCCAGACGGCCTATTTCCTCGGCAACAAGGCGATCCACCTCTGCCTCGCCACCGCGCCGCTCTTCGTCATGGAGATCGGCTTCTGGCCCTGGCTCGGGACCTACCTGCTGGCGACCTCGGCGGCCTCCACGATGCTGACGATGATCCTGATCGGCACCCATATCCACGAGGACGCGGCCTTCCCGGTGGCGGATGAGGACAACCGCATCGCCCATGACTGGGGGCGGCACGTGATCATGACCTCCTGCGACTGGGCGCCGACCTCGCGCGTCGCGGCGTTCTTCTTCGGCGGGCTGAACGCCCATACCTCGCACCACCTGATGCCGCAGATCCCGCACACGCTCTATACCGAGATCTCGCCGATCCTCGAGGAAGAGGCGGGCAAGGACGGGCTGCCCTATCACAAGATGTCGATGCTGGAGATGGTGGCCGGGCATTACCGCCACCTGCGCAACATGGCGAAGAAGCCCGAGAACGCCGAGGCGCTGGCCGCCGAGGCCAAGCCGCGGCCGATCGCGGCCTGAGCCCGGCCCGGCGCGCGGCCCGACCGCCATCCGACGACCATCCGTCGGCCATCCGACCGCCTTCCATCTGCGGCCCGGCCGCCGCGAAAACCGCGTCCCGGCGGCGAAAACCGCCGCCGGGGCGTTCCGTCGGGGCGAAAATGCGGGTATAGGCGGCGCAACATCCCACCCCCGCCACGGAGCCGCCCATGACCCGAGCAGAGCACGACCTCATCCTGATCGTCGATTTCGGCTCCCAGGTGACGCAGCTGATCGCCCGCCGCCTGCGCGAAAGCGGCGTCTACTGCGAGATCCACCCCTTCAACGCCCTCGACGACGCCAAGGTGCGCGAAGCGGCCCCGAAGGGAATCATCCTCTCGGGCGGGCCCGCCTCGGTGCATGACGCCGGCAGCCCCCGCGCGCCCCAGGCGGTGTTCGAGCTCGGCGTGCCCGTGCTCGGCATCTGCTATGGCCAGCAGGTCATGGTCGAACAGCTCGGCGGCAAGGTGGAATCGGGCCATCACCGCGAATTCGGCCGCGCCTTCCTGACCATCGAAGAAGCGCACCCGCTGTTCGAGGGGCTGGCCGATGTCGGCTCCTCGGAGCTGGTGTGGATGTCCCATGGCGACCGCGTGACCGCCGTCCCCGAGGGCTTCCACGTCATCGGCGCCTCCACCGGCGCGCCGCAGGGCGCCATGGCCGACGATTCGCGCCATTTCTACGCGGTGCAGTTCCACCCCGAGGTGCACCACACCCCGAACGGCGCCCGCATCCTGAAGAACTTCACCCGGGGCATCTGCGGCCTTTCCGGCGACTGGACCATGGCCGCGTATCGCGACGAGGCCATCGCCAGGATCCGCGAGCAGGTCGGCGACCGCCAGGTGATCTGCGGCCTCTCGGGCGGCGTGGATTCCTCGGTCGCCGCGGTCCTGATCCACGAGGCGATCGGCGACCAGCTGACCTGCGTCTTCGTCGATCACGGCCTGATGCGGATGGGCGAGGCGGACGAGGTCGTGGAGCTGTTCAAGAACCACTACAACATCCCCCTGATCCACGCCGAGGAGCAGGACCTCTTCATCAACGCGCTCGAGGGCGTGTCGGACCCCGAGGTCAAGCGCAAGACCATCGGCAAGCTCTTCATCGACGTGTTCCAGAAATACGCCGACCAGATCGACGGGGCCGAGTTCCTGGCCCAGGGCACCCTCTATCCCGACGTGATCGAGAGCGTGAGCTTCACCGGCGGCCCCTCGGTCACCATCAAGTCCCACCACAACGTGGGCGGCCTGCCCGAGAAGATGGGCCTGAAGCTGGTCGAGCCGCTGCGCGAGCTGTTCAAGGACGAGGTCCGGGCCCTGGGGCGCGAGCTCGGCCTGCCCGACGCCTTCGTCGGCCGCCACCCCTTCCCGGGGCCGGGCCTCGCCATCCGCTGCCCGGGCGAGATCACGCGCGAGAAGCTCGACATCCTGCGCAAGGCGGATGCGGTGTATCTCGACCAGATCCGCAAGCACGGGCTTTACGACGAGATCTGGCAGGCCTTCGCCGCCCTGCTGCCGGTCCGCACCGTCGGCGTGATGGGCGACGGGCGCACCTATGACTACGCGCTTGCGCTGCGCGCGGTCACGTCCGTGGATGGCATGACCGCCGACTGGTACCGCTTCGACCATGACTTCCTGGCCGAGACCTCGACCCGGATCATCAACGAGGTCGAGGGCGTGAACCGGGTGGCCTATGACATCACCTCGAAGCCCCCGGGCACCATCGAGTGGGAGTGATCTTCGCCGCCATGGCGAGGCGCAGGGGCGGGCCTTCGGGTCCGCCCTTTCGCGTTCCGGGAGGCCCGTTCAGGGTCGCGCCGAGGCGGGTTGAAGTTTGTCGCGAAAATGTCGAAATCGCTCTTGCAGCCCCCCGCCCCGGCGGGTAGATACCGCGCCAACGGGTGATTAGCTCAGGTGGTAGAGCAGCTGACTCTTAATCAGCGGGTCGTAGGTTCGAGCCCTACATCACCCACCAAGATTTAAGACGCGGGGTCAGGCGGTTGCGCACCTGGCCCCGTTTTTTTGCCTGCACGCCGAGGCCCCCGGGTAAGCACGGGGTAAGCATCGGCGCCGCGATTTCACTTGCCCCGTCCCATTCGCAGCCCCCACCGTGAAGGCGGGAGGAATTGCGTATGGGACATGTCCGCCTCGGTACGTTGCCGCGGTCGCGGAAGTGGCGTCAGGTCGTCGGGATGCTCGGCGCCGGCGCGCCCGTGGACGAAATCGCCCGCGCCTCGGCCGATGCAGCCGACTCGGTTCTGGAACAGGCCGCGAAAGATCCCGCCTTCGGGGATGCGTTCTGGCTGCTCGCCAATCTTCCTCTTGCCGCACGGTCCCCCGGCTGGGTCGAGAACCTGCGCATGCTCGGCGTCGAAGTCACCGACGCGCCGACGCTTCTGCAGCTCACCGGCGCGGTGACGGATGCGCTGGACAGGGACGCGGGCGTCCGCGGCATGCGCTCGGATCTCGGCGAGATGGCGCGGCTGGCGCTGGTGGAGAGCCTCGTGGACACGCTCGGCCCGCAGCTGCCGGGGCTGTTCGAACCCGATCCCGCCGACCTGCGCCGGGCGCTCGGGCGCTGCGCATCCGGGGACAGGTTTGCGGAACTCTCCCGCAGTTTCTTCGCCAACCTCACCCGGCGCACGCTCGACTGGCACCTGAGCCGGGAGCTTGCGAACCATATCGGCCCGGACAAGCGCTTCGCGTCGGACATGCAGCGGCGGGCCTTCGACGAGGCCCTCACCACCCACTGCATCGAGACCTCGCGCATCGTGCGGGACTTCCTCGGGGGATGGTACGGCAAGACCGCTTGGCGTGACGGCGACCTGTCGCGCGAGGCGGCGGGGAAATTCGCGGCCGTCGCCTTCCGCAAGATCCGGGCCGAGCTGGGGCGCCGGCAAGATGCCCACTGAACCTGCGGAAGTCCTGATCCGCGGCGACCGGGCGGCGCCCAGCGGCGCGAAACGGCGGCTGCTGCTCGACGTCAACGGCCGCGAGGCTTTCGCGACGCTCGACCCGGGCCTGCTGGCCCGCGCAGAGGTCGAGGCGAGCGACCACGTGCGCGACCTCCTGGAAATCGCCGCCTGGATCTATGCCGCCGACGCCATGCTCCCGCGCGGCGATGCGACCGATCCCGGGCTGGGACGGGGCTGGCGGCGGCGGATGCGCTTCGTGCTGCCGGTCCGAGACCCGGCGTTCTGGAACCGGCCGGAGGTCGCCGCGAAGCTCGAAGCGATCATCGCGCTCATCTCCGAGGACCAGTGCCGGTTCGAGTTCGAGGAAGGGCGCGCCCCCGCCCCGGTGCAGGAGCCGATGCCCGGCCTTGAAGGCGGGTTCGCGCCCGACGCGGCGCTTCTGTTCTCCGGCGGGCTCGACAGCCTCGCGGGCGCGCTGGAGGAGACGCTGTCGCAGAACCGCCGCGTGCTGCTGGTCAGCGCCCGCTCGGCGACCAAGGTGCAGAAGGTGCAGGACACGCTCGTCCGCGCCCTGCGCAGCCAGGTCGGCGAGGGCCGCCTGCTGCACGCCCCGGTGGGCCTCAACGTCAAGGAGGGCGAGACCCGGGAGTCGACCCACCGGACCCGTTCGCTGTTCTTCGCCGCGGCGGCGGCCTGCCTCGCGCAAGCGCACGGGATCGGCGCGGTGCGCTTCTACGAGAACGGCGTGGTGAGCATGAACCTGCCGCCCTCGGGCCAGGTGATCGGCACGCGGGCCACGCGCTCGACCCACCCGCAGGCGCTGGCGATGTTCGGCGACCTGCTCACCCTCGCGCTTGGCCGACCGATGCCGGTGGAGAATCCCTTCTTCTGGAAGACCAAGACGGACGTGGTGACCCTGATCCGCGATCTCGGCGCCGAGGACCTGATCCGCGCGACGCGCAGCTGCGCCGACGTGCGCAACATGACCCGGGCGCATTCCCACTGCGGGCTCTGCTCCCAGTGCATCGACCGGCGGTTCGCGATGCTGGCGGCGGGTCTCGATGCGGCAGACCCGGAGGAGGCCTACGAGGTCGACCCGCTGCTGGGTCCGCGCCGCACGTTGCCGGACCGGGAGATCGCCCTTGGTTACGCGCGGAATGCCGAGACCTTCGCCACCAAGACGCCCGGCGCGTTCATCGCCCGCTTCGGCGAGACCGCACGCGCGACCGCCTGGCTGCACGGTCCCGCGGACGTGGTCGGCCAAAGGCTGTTCGAGATGCACCGGCGGCACGGCGTCGCCGTCAGCGGCGTGGCCCAGAAGGCGCTCTCTCGCGTGATGACCGGCGAGGTCGAAGCCGACCCCGAGAGCCTGATCGCCATGCTGGGGCAGGCACGCCTTTCTGGAGCGACGTCGGAGCCGCGCCGCATCGAGCCCGAAGCGGCGCCGAATGCGGAGACTTTCGAATTGCGTATCGGCCCATCGACCAAGCAGGTCGAGATCGCGGGTCTCGGAACCGTCGTCAACACCTCGGCCGCCATCCTTCGCTTCTTCGCCCAGCGCCATCTCGAGGCGATGGGCCAGGGCCTGGAGCCGGAGGATCATCCCTTGATCGCTGCCGGGACGCTCGAAACCGAATGGGGTGTCGAGGCAGCCACTGTGCGCCGCCGCATCAATCGCCTGCGCGCCGACATCGCGGCCCTCGCCATCAAACGCGGCCTCGCCCCTCCAGCCGAGGGCGACGTCCTCGAAAACCTCCCCTGGCGGGGATACCGGCTGAACCCGGACCGCGTGCGGGTGGTGATGCGGGCTCAGTCGTCGAGAACCTGAAGATCATCACCGCCCATCCCGAGGAGCAGTTCGCGCTGCCGCCCGGCCGACACGGCGCCGTAGCTGCGGAACGTCGTCAGCACGTCCTCGTGCCCGAGATTCTGGCTCCAGGCCTTGAACGCTTCCGGCGTCGCGCAGTGCCGCTGTGCGAGATCCACCAGCGTCTTGCGCAGAAGATGCGGGGTGAAGGGCGGCAGGCCGGCGGCCTCGAACGCCCCACGGCAGATCGAAGAGACCCGGGCCGTCCCGGACCACGGCGCTCGATCCAGGCCATCCGCCTCGAAACCGCCCGCGCCGCGCGAGACCTTCTGGCGCGGGAACAGCGGATCGCCCGGGCCGAACAGCAGGTCATGGGACAGTTCGCGGTCCCAAGCGCCCAGGATCTCCTCGACATCCGCCCCCACCGGGAAGAACCAGGTGGTGAAGCGCTTGCCGAACTTGGTCTCGACGCCCTGCCCCGCGAAATGGATGCAGCGCCCCGGCAGGTCGAGATTGCCCCGCCGCAACGTCACCAGCGCCCCGTCCCGCGCCCCGGTCAGCAGGAGCGTCGCGAGGATCGCCCTGTCCCGCCGCTGCAGCAGCGTCGCGGCGGGCATCAGGCGCAGGGCGTGCAGCGCCTGCTCGGGAGACGGGTGCGCCCGCCAGGCGCCGCCATGCGCGGCTTTCGTGGTCCGCTTCGAAGGCGTGAAATAGTCCGCATCCGAATGCCGGACCTTCGACCGATAACCGGGCTGATCCGCGAGCCAGCGGAAGAACGCCTTCAGGTCGCGCAGCGTGCCGTCGACCGAGGAGGCCGAGAGCGGCCTGCCCTGCGCGGTCCTCTCCGCCTCCAGCGCCCGTTTGAAGGCCCGCGCTTTCTCCGGGTGCAGCGCCCCGAAATCGCCGCCGCGGGTCTGCGCTTCGTACCGGGAAAGCGATGCCGCGGCCCGGTCGACGCTGGTCTCCGAGAGGCCGCGCGCCTCCTTCAACCAGACGAGGTAGGCGCGCTTGATGCGGGTGTTCCTGGAAGGCGTCTTCGCCATGGTTTCAGCTCCTGCCTTGAAGGGGACATGCACGGGGCGACCGGCGGCGCCCTTTAATCGTGCCGGGCGCTATGCGCGCGTCACGTCCATGCGGGATGCGAAGAGCGGCAGGTCGGAGGCCCTGACGGCGCGGTGCACCAGCCGTTCGCAACAGGGACAAATGCCGATCAGCATGCCGCCTGCATCGGTGCGGGCCCGGTACTCCGCCATGCCGCCCGCGGGGTGGATCGCGCGGCGACAGGGCAGGCACCAGATCTCGGCAGGACCGAGGACGACGTGCCCCCGCGCCCGTCGCTCGATCAGCCAGGACTTGAGATCCTCGCCGCGGATCAGCCAGGGTTTGGCGGAGCGATCCGCGGGCAAACCGTCGGCGGTGATCCACCTGCGGAGGGTGCGCGGATTGCGGCCGGTCGCCTCGGCCGCCTCGTGCACGGTGTAGATCTGGTGGCGCTTGATGCGGTGGGCGGTGGGGCGGGCCATGGCCTCAGCCCTCCTGCCCGAGCGGCCCAGCGGTGTTCTGGTGAAGCCGCGCGGCCTCGTAGGCCTCCACTTCGTCGAGCGGATAGATCACCCTGCCCCCGATCTTCAGGTAGCGGGGCCCGACGCCCCGCCAGCGCCACTGCTCCAGCGTGCGCGGGGAGATCGCCCAGCGCGCGGCGAGCTGGTCTTGCGTGAGGTTCTGCATGTCCGAGGCCTCGTTCTGCTGCTGCCGGGCGCGGTTCGATGCACCGGGCTTCTGCAGAACATGATGGCCTTCGACAGGGCGCAGGGATGTAGACAGGGCCGAGGGAAGTTGTGACGGGAGCGACCGCCAAGCCTCTGAAAACACTCAAACGACGCCCGCTAACCGTGACGCCGCCGCGCTTGATCCGTTGCGTTCACCTCTTTGCCGCCCAGCCGCACCGCCCCATGATGCTGCAAGACGAATCCGGAGCGCCGCATGATTTCCTTCGAAAACCCCGCACAATCGACCGACTGGCAGAAAGTCTACGACGCCGTTCTCGACGGTCTTGTCGCCCTCGCCGATGGTCGTTTCGTCAGCGTCTTCAAAGCGGTCAAAAAGGCCCGCGGGCCGGAGTCCCTGAAGCCCATGACGCTCGAACAGCTCGCGGGCGAGTGAGCGGTGATCTGCATCGCAGAGGCGACCGGCCGGATGCTGCGTGAGGATGTGCGGCTGCTCACCGCACTCTCCGAACGCCAGCTGCGCGAAGCTCAAGCCGAGTTCGTGACCAAGGCGG
Organism: Rhodovulum sp. DZ06; assembly: GCF_050586345.1. Lineage (NCBI taxonomy): Bacteria > Pseudomonadati > Pseudomonadota > Alphaproteobacteria > Rhodobacterales > Paracoccaceae > Rhodovulum > Rhodovulum sp. DZ06. The sequence continues at coordinate 105,378 of NZ_JBOCEF010000003.1, read as the reverse complement.
CTGCCTTTCCCGCAAAGGCGCAACTGGCGCCGCATCACCTCACGTCGCCGTCCGCCTGCCAGGTCTTCGATGCCGCCCGCGCCGCCCTGCCCGGCCTCCTCGACAGCGTCTCCCCCGGGCACGGCATGACCGAACCGGCCATGCACGCCCTCTTCGACCGCTGCCTCGACCTCCACGGCGGCCGGGTCCAGTTCGAAGAACCCGAGCACTACAGATCGCTCCACGAACAGCTGCTCGGCGCCCCCGGCGTCTCCGCCCGGCGTGAACTCGACTGGGCCAGGCACGAGGCCTGGATACGCGGCCTCTGGGACCGCGAGCCGATCTTCGCCCAGACGCCGAAGAGCGGCGTGACCCTCGCCCGAACCTACCTGCCGCTGCGCTGCTGCGGGCATACCCGGGTGAAGGAGGGGCGCGGGGATGACCGCGACGACGGGGGGACATGGGACGTCCACGTGGACACGCTCCACGACGCCATGCACCGCTGGATCGACGATCCCGACGGCCAGCCGGTGAAGGTCATCGCCGGCACGCCCGGCTGCGGCAAGTCGAGCTTCGCACGCGCCTTCGCGGTCGAGTTGATCGACAAGGCGCGCCGGGAGGGGCCGCGCCGCCGGGTGCTTCTGGTCCGGCTGCAGCACTTGAAGATGCAGGACGACCTGAAGACCGCCCTCACCGCGCATCTCGCCTCGCGCCACGCCCCGGCCCTTGCCGATGGCGGCGAGGGGCTTCCGGGCGATCCGCTCGCCTGGCTGACGGAGGATGGCGTGCCGCTGGTCCTCATCTTCGACGGGCTGGACGAGTTGTCCCACAGCGACCAGGGGAGAGGGTCACGCGACCCGCTTCTTCCAGGCGCTGGAGCGGCTGATGTCGAGTTGGCGCGGCCGCCCCCTGCGCGCCGTGGTGCTCGGCCGGTCCCATGCCTGCCGCACCGCGCTGCAGGCCTGCCACCTGGGCGAGGAGGGGCGGATGCTGCATGTCGCACCGCTTCGTCCGCTGACGCTCCAGTCCCGACGCTTCGACCAGAACCCGCTCTCGGACGGCCGCGACATCCGCAAAATCGCCGGGGGCGAAGCGCTCGCCGAAAAGGATCAGCGCGCGGAGTTCTACGCAAGGTCCCAACCCTTCGCGGAACACGCCCCCGCGGACCCGCCCGGGGGCGTGACAGACGACAACATGGAGGAGCTGAACGCGGAACCCCTGCTGCTCTACCTGTTCATGCTGTCCGAATATTGCGGATCAAACTGGGAGACGGCGCGGGACAACCCCAATCTCGTCTACGACTCGATCTTTCGGGAGGTCTGGAAACGCAATGCCAAAAAGGACCACGCCGCGAACGCCGGCATCCGGGAGGAGGAGGATTTCCTTCATCTCGTCGAATGCCTCGGCCTCGCCGCCTGGCAGGGCAACCTGCGCACGGGACGCGAAGACGCCTATGACCGCATCCGCCGCGTGCACGGGACCCGCGCCCGCCGCAACCGGCTGAAGGACGTGCCTGCCGCGCGGCTGGAGAACGTGGCGGTTCAGTTCTACACCCGCGCGGAGTTCGGCGAAGGGACCGGTTTCGAGTTCGTGCACAAGAGCTTCGGCGAATACCTCGCCGCCCGCGCCCTCGCCTCCGCCGCCCGCGCCTTCGCCGCCAGCCTGTCTGGCGAGGAGTCGGAGAGTTTCGAGGAGGTTGCACCACGCTGGATCGACCTGATCGGGATGGGAGAGATCTCCGGGGAGCTGATGGGCTACCTCAGGCGCGAGCATTTCGGCGACGCCGCCGGGACGGTGGCGGCGCTGGAGCCCTTCCTGCAGCGCGCGGTCGCCGACGGCCTGCCGGTGCACCAGCGCGCCACCGCGGATGACGACTGGACGACGCTGGCGGCTCGGCATCGCTGCGCGCTCACCGCGCTCTACGCCATCTGCTCGGCCGCCGCGGACGCCACGGGGCCGGGAGAGGAGACCCGCCGCCGGTTCCGGCCGATTCCGGCAGGGCGCGCGAAGGACGCGGAAGCCCACATGCCCGGCTATCGCGCGCTGGCCGGGATCGAGGCGGCCTTTCCCGGCGCAGGCGTTCGGGTGCTGAGAGCGGTCGATCTCTCCAACTTGGCTCTTCTTGGCGCGGTCCTGCAGGAGGCGGTCCTGAAGGACGCGGACCTGCGGGACGCGGACCTGCGGGACGCCGTCCTGCGGGGGGCGGTCCTGCGGGACGCGGACCTGCAGAGGGCGGGTCTGCAGGGCGCGGACCTGCGGGAGGCGGACCTGCAGGGGGCGGGCCTGCGGGGGGCGGGCCTGCAGGGGGCGGTCCTGCAGGGGGCGGACCTGCGGGAGACGGATCTGCGGGACGCGGACCTGCGGGGGGCGGACCTGCGGGGGGCGGACCTGCGGGGGGCGGACCTGCGGGGGGCGGACCTGCGGGGGGCGGACCTGCGCGGGGCGGACCTGCGCGGGGCGGATTGCAGCCGGCTGCACATTGACTCCGCTCGGCTGCAATCCGCGATTATATCGAAAACCGTTGGCCTTGAACAGGCGCAGATCGACACGGCGCAGGGCGACGCCCATACCCACCTGCCCGATCACCTCACTCGCCCGGCGCATTGGACGACGGAAGAGCCATGAGGCCGCGGACGCACGGCGCTTGCCGCTATTTCCGCAGATCGTCGAAGAACTCCGACGCCGGCGCGACGGCTGAGAGCCGCAGCCGCTCCCGCGCGCGGGTCGCCGCGACGTAGAGCAGGTGGCGCTCGGTGGCGAGGATCTCCTCGAGGCTGGCCTCGTCCGCGGCGGTCGCGATCCGCGCCTCGTCCGGCAGCGCGCCCGCGTCGAGCGCGATGACCGCGACGGCTCGGAACTCAGCCCCTTTCGCGTCGTGCATGGGCAGAACCCGCGGCCGCGGACCACCGCCCGCCGCAGCGACGGCCACGGCTTGCGCCCGCGCCGCCTGAAGCGGTCCACGGTAGAGCACGGCGCATTCCGCCGGGGCGATCCCCGTCTCCATCGCCGCGCGGAGCCAAGCCGCGGCGGCCGCTGCCTCAGCCTCCGCATTCTCGAACACCGCGATTTCCGGCGCGGGGCCCTCGAACAGCGACACCACTCCGCGTCGTCGGTCCTCGCCACCATCGGCTTCGAGGATGGAGGGCGGAAGCAGCAGGTCGGTGCGGGCCCGGATCTGCTGCGACGTACGGTAATTCACCTTGAGCGAGCGGGAGCGGCCGGCGATCTCCACCCCTGCCAGCTTCCACGGGAAGGGCGGGCGGAAAATGCGCTGGCCGATATCCCCGGCGAAGAACAGCGCGTTGGACCGACCACCCGAGAGCGCGGCGAGGACATGGAGTTCGGAAACCGAGATATCCTGCGCCTCATCCACCACCACGGCGGCGAAGGGATGTTCGCCGGTCTCTGCCAAGTGGCGGGCAAGATCGTGATGCGCACGGGCGCGGGTCGCGAGCCCCTTCGCCTCGAGCGCCCCACGGACCCTGGCGAACACCGCCCACAATTCATCCCGCCGCCGCTGCGCCATGCGCACCTTGCGGCCCAGCCGGGGAAGGTCTCGGTAGGTATCGCCATCCCGCACGTCCCATGCGTCGACGACCAGCCGCCACTCATCCTGAAGGAATTCCGGCGAGACCGACACGCCCAGCGCCGCGGCGGCGTCCTCCAGCAGTGCGGCGACATGATCATCCTCGACGATCTCCGCGGGGCCGAGCAGGTCCGCGTGCAGTTCCTCCAGCACGTCCGGCAACGCCCCTACCCGCAGGCGCCGCCGCAGGTCGCCCGTGGCGAGCAGGTCCAGCTTGTGCGCCAGCCCCTCGGCGAGCACCGGGCTGAAGGTCGCCACCAGCACCGCTTCGCCCTTGGCCTCCTTCGCGAGACGCACGGCCCTGTGCAAAGCGACCACGGTCTTGCCGGTTCCGGCCGAGCCGATGATCCTCGCGGGACCGTTGAAGTCTCGCTCGACGAACTCCCGCTGGGCCGGGTGCAGGAATACCGCCCAGCGCTCCCATGGGGCCTCAAGCGCGGCTGCGAGCTCCTCTTCGTTCTCCATGACCTTGAAGCGGCGCACCGCGTCAGGATGTGACCAAGGGTCGGCTGCAGTGGCCGCGACGGGGGTCGGGCGTTCGCCCACAGCGGCCTGAAGCAGCGCCTCCCCAGCCTCGGGCGGCAGGTGTCCGGCGATGTCGAGCACCGTGTCCTCGGTCGCGTCGCGCACGGTAAGCAGCCAGTCTTCAGGCACGCCCCAGGACAGCAGCGTTTCGTCCGGCTCTTCGGCGAAGAGGCGCGGTTTCTTCACCGCCTCCTCGACATAGCGCTGGATGACCACGTCCTCTACAGTCTCGCGGATCTCGACGATCTGGGCAGCACCCGTACGGGGATGCGTCTCGATCCGCCGCCGCTCCGCCCAGGCGTACGCGTCGTCATGGTGGCCGACCCAGGCCAGCAGCGTGTTCCCACCGTCCTTGTGCAGCACGAGGCGGATGTCGCGCGAGGCGCGAGCAGTCCAGAAGTGCGGGTCCTTCGCGCGGTCAACGCGGTGCAGAGAGAGACCAGGGGCCGCAGGGTTCATCTGGAGATCGAAGGCGGCGGTCTTCGCGGCCTTCTGCTCGGGCGCGGAGAGATTGCCGAGAGCGGCTGTGAAGGTGTCGGCGATGCGGAAGGTCACGCTAGTCCAAGCCTCTTTGCGAGCGCTGGGGCGTCATGGTGAAACCGTATCCAGTTCTGAGCCCCCTCCCGCTCGAGTCGCGCAAGCGCCGCGGGGTAGCGTTCGTCGATTTCACGGTAAATCCGCCCCGTACGCCCGCCCGGAGAGTAGACTTCACCGAGTTCTTTTGCCATCAGGCTCCGGAGTTCGAGCATGCTCTCCCAGTGCAAGACATCTCCCACTAGCTCGGGCAAAGTTCGGAACTCCACATAGTCTCGCCCCCTGTCGACGTAATGCCGTGAGCGAAGCCGGCTTTCTTTTTCGAGCTGAATCTGCTCCCTGCGCGCTTGGGCTTCGGATCGGGCCGCGGACTCGACACCCGATCCGCCGAGATAATGCCCCCTTCGGCTCATCCTCACACCCCCATCACCTTCATCACCTCGTCCCCGAGGTGGTTGATCACCTTCACCGCGATCCGCCCCGAGGCAGGCCGGCGGAACGGGCGCGACTCCGTTCGCGTCAGGCTCTCCCACGCTTCCTCGTCCACCTCCGCCTTCAGCGACCGCTTCAGCGCATCGTACGGGGACTGCGCGCCGGGGAAATAAGCGTGCCGGACGAAGAAGCTTTCCTCATTGTAGTCGGTGTCGAGGAACCAGCAGGCGATCTCGTCAGGCTCGGAGCTTACCACTTCCCCGGTCGTCGGCTTGAAGATGTCGACCCCGCGCAGGCGGACGCGGAACATCTCCCCATCCGGGACCAGCTCGATATCCGGCTCGCCGAACACCACGAACAGGTTGCCGCCGCCCGCCTTCAGGTCATCGGCCATGTGCAGGTCCGGGTTCATCCGCGCCTGCAGGATCGGGACGCGGCCCAGTTTGCGCAACTCGGCAGTATGCGCATCGAAGTTGAAGGCGCAGGCGATCACGATGTCATAGCCGGCATCCGCAGCCTCGCGCGCCGCAGCGACGAGGTCCGCACGCTGCACGGTGCCGTATTCGGGGCCGATGAAGACGCCGGCCTTCCGCTCCACCGCGTCCTCACCCTCGCCCTCCATGTACCGCGCCTCGGCGCAGAGCCATTCCCCCGGCCATGCCGTCAGCTCGTGGAAGTTCAGCCGCGCCTTCTTGTCCGCCTGCTGGACCCCCGACTTCTTCAGGTTCTCCAGCATCGCGGCCTGGTAGTTCTCCGCCTCCCGCGCGCCGCGGGACCGGGCGCCGCCCGCCGCGTCCAGGCTCTCGATGATCTCGCCGTCCTCATCCACCGCCATGGTGCGATGGGGCGAGAGGCTCTCGACCGTGAAGGGCCCGGCGACGCGGATCCTTTTGCGGTCCTCATAGGGCTTGTCGTAGAGGTTCTCGAACTCGGCCTTGGCGGCGATGGAGGCGTCGATCTCCCGCTGCCGGGCGATCCGCGCCTCCCAGAAGGCGGCGAGGGCCGCGCGGGCGGGTTCGGGCCAGGAGGGCGGGGCCTCACGCGGGATCTCCCATTCCATCAGCCCGCCGGCGGGGGCGGGCTCGCCCGAAGGGAGCGTGACCTCGCCCGTCTTGCGGAAATCGACCTTCTCGCCTTTGCGCCCGCCGGTCTCGATGGGCAGCGGCTCGGGGTGGCCGGCGAGGGCGGCGTTGAGATCCGCGCGCGCGGCCTCGACGGCCGGCTGCAGGCGGTCCCAGATCACGTCGATCTCGGCATTGTTCGCGATGGATTTGAGCGTGATGTGCGGCACCCGCTGATAGACGAAGCCGTGGCGGATGTCGTTATGGGTGGAATGGGTCGAGGGGGCTTCGCGGGTGATCTCGGCGGTTTTCTTCTGCCCCTCGTCGCTGTCGGCGAGCAGGTAATACGGGTATTTCGCGCCCATGATCCGGGCGCGGGCGAGCGCGAGGGCGACGCGGGAGGTGTCGATGGTGATCCAGCGGCGGCCCCATTGTTCTGCGACATGGGCGGTGGTGCCCGAGCCGCAGGTCGGGTCGAGCACGAGGTCGCCGGGGTCGGTGGTCATGAGGAGGCAACGTTCGAGCGTTTTACTGCCCGTTTGAACCACATAAATCTTCTCATCTGTAAAGTTTCCAGTACCCGTGTCTGTCCAAAGATTTGAAATCGGCAGCGCGCCTGAGTCCGAATGAAAGCGCCGGTACCGGAAACTGTTTGAAGCAACGTGCACGCGGCCAGCGCGGGTCAGTCGCGTCATCCCTGTGGGGAAACTCGCTTTCCAATGAGAGTTTTTGGAAAACGGATCCTGCGAAACGCCACAGTATCTAAAAAGTTGCGGCTCGCGTGCTGCACCCTGAGAAATCAGATTGTCAGGATTGTATGGCTTTGCACCAATCGGGACCTGTACATCCGCCGCTTTTTCCGCTGCGGAAACACCGCGATAGGTGAAATCATCCAGATAGAGCCAGCTTGCATTACCCGATCCAAGCTCAAAAGGCTTTTCGCGCATGATACCGCGCACTTTCAGGTTCTGACGCGACTTCGAAAACCAAACGATGTAGTCCGCGACATTTGAAATGGCATCAGCTGAGAAGCCATAGGTTTTCTGAACCACAATGTTGCTAACAAAATTCTCCTCCCCGAACACCTCATCCATCAGCGCCCTTACGCGATGCACGTTCTCATCGCCGATCTGCACGAAGCAGGACCCGCTCTCGGTCAGAAGGTCCCGCGCCGCAACCAGCCGGTCGCGCAGATAGGCGAGGTAGGAATGGATCCCGTCCCGCCAGGTGTCGCGGAACGCCTTCACCTGCTCGGGCTCCCGCGTCAGGTGGTCGAGCTTGCCGTCCTTCACGTCCCGCGACGTGGTCGACCACTGGAAGTTGGAGTTGAATTTGATCCCGTAGGGCGGGTCGAGATAGATCGCCTGCACCTGCCCGCGCAGCCCCTCGCGCTCGGCCAGCGAGGCCATGACCGCGAGGCTGTCGCCGAGGATCATCCGGTTCGACCATTTCTTGGAGTGGCGGTAGAACTCCACCTCCGCCTCGCGGTCCTCATCCGTCACGCCGAAATGGTCGAAGAGGTCGACGCCGCCCCCCTCGCCGTTCCGCGCCCGCCCCGCGCGCAGATCCTCGATGATCGCCTTGGGGTGCACCTGCTCCTGCAGATAGATCGGCGGGGCCTGAACTTCGAGCGCGTCCTGCTCCGGTTCCTTGCCGCGCCAGACCAGCTGGGGGTCGAGATCGCGGTTGCGGCGCTCATACGCGACGCGGATCGGCGCCTTGTCGGCGGCGTGCATGACGGGTTCAAGCTCGGGCGTCGGGATGTTCGCCCGGGTCGCGTCATGGTCGATGGCGGAGACGGGGGTTTTCTTGTCGGTCATGACGGGGTCTCTCAGACGGTCGCGGGGGCGGTGAGCAGAGCGTCGATGGCGGCGTCGAGCTCTTCGCGGAAGGAGTGGACGGCGCGCAGTTCGGCGAAGCCCCATCGGCCGTAGCGGCCCAGCGCGTTGACCGCGGGAACCCATATGTCCTTCGCCGCGGCGGCCTTGATGGCGGCGTTCCCGTCGCGGAATCCCTTGACCTCGATGATGAGGGTCAGGGGTTCGGTTTCCCCCCCTTCGGGCGCGTCGGGGTCGGCCAGGCGGATCAGGAAGTCCGGGCGATAGCGATGCGCTTCGCCTTCGACGCGATAGGGGATCTCGAAGCCGAGGTTGTGGTTCTTGGCATAGGCCAGCACCTTGTGATGATCCTCGATCAGGCGGGCGAGCTGCTCCTCCCACTCGCTGTCGGTGACGATGTAGTTGATGTGGGACCGGTCGGGCCGCGGCTGCCAGCGGGGCGCGGAGGTGTTGAAGTTCACGTCGGCGGTGGAGCCGGTGGGGTTGTAGGGGTCTAGGATCGCGCGCAGGACTGGCTTGCCCTCCGGCCCCTCCACCGAGAGCCCGCCGAGGATGCGGTCGCAGATGTCATCGGTGAGCAGCTTGTAGAGCGCCTGGGCTGGCATGGTGCCGCCTTCGCAGACGAGCAGATCCGCATCCAGCCATTGCTTGACGATGCGGTTGGCCTTGGGGAACAGGCCCATGCGCGGTCGACCGTCCGCATCGCGCAGTTTGTGCATCACGAGATGCGCGGCGATGCGCTGCTGGATGGTGGAGCGGCGGATGGAGCCCAGATGCTCCAAGGTAAGATCGACCGGTTCGCCGACGATGCCGCTCATCTTCACCTCGGCGGCGCCGACCTTTTCGGGCGTCAGTACGAAGGGCTCGATCTTCGAGAAGTCCGCGGTGAGACGGTCGTCGGCGAAGTCCGGGCGATAGCCTTCGACACGGGGGAAAGTGATCTCCAGGTCATCCCGCTCCGGGCTCATGGCGCGAACGTTGACCACATCGCGAGGCTTGTTGACCGGAGCCTGCACCGCCTGGCCCGAGAAGTTGAGCCCGTCGATGCCCATGATGTCGGCGTACTCGGTGCGGAACAGGCGTTGGCCGGTATCCGGGTCCGGCTCGGGGTCAAGATCGTAGGAAAGACGGCGCAGGGCGCGGCCGATCACCTGCTCGCAGATCAGGCGCGTGCCGAACGCCCGCAGGCCGAAGATATGCGTCACGTTGTTCGCGTCCCAGCCTTCCGTCAGCATGGACACGGAGACGACGCAGCGAACCTGCTCGCCGAGACGGCCCTTGCGGCCGATGGTGTTCATGACCTCGCGCAGGATGTCCGCGTCGGCGAGAACGTCGGCGCCCTGCCCCCGGCTGGCCTGCTCGCGCCTAAAGGCCTCGATCTCAGCGGCATGGGCGTCCCGGAACGCCTTGTCGATATCGCCGCCGGCTTCAAGGGTCGCGCTGTCGATCAGGATGGTTCGGGGCTTTGCGAGGCGCTCGCCATAGTCATCGTAGTTGTGGAACAGCCCCAGCTTACCTTTCACAAAGTCGATCTCGCCATCCGCGCTCTCGCGCTCGTAGCCGGCGATGTAGTCGCGCAACATTTCGGAGTTGGTGGTGTTGTTGCAGACGACGATGAAGACCGGCGGCACGCCGACGCCTTCTGCCTCCCACGCTTCGTAGGTTTTCTCATAATGGCCGTAGAGCGCATCGAGCGCCGCCTGCACCTCAAGAGGAAGGTCGGCAGGGTTTGGCTTTTTCTGCCCCTTCGCCTTCTTGGGCATCCGCTTTCCAACCTCTCTCCAGAGGTTGCGATACATCGGTTCCGGGCGGCCCGGAACGTTGTCCGCCACCGGAACGCGGGGAAGCTTGACGATCCCGCATTCGATTGCATCCATCAGCGAGAAATCGGAGACGACCCAGGGGAACAGCGTCCCCTCGACATATCCCGAGCCCGCAAGGAAAAAGGGCGTCGCGGACAGATCATAGACCACGGGCACGCCGAGCAACCGCTTCGCAGCCTCGATCCCCGAGATCCAGAGCCGCGCCGCCTCTGCGTTCGCCTCGGCCTCTTTGCGCTCGTCCCCGCTAAGCTTCCGGGCGGCTGCACCCGGTCGCTCCCGGTAGCAGTGGTGGGCCTCATCGTTGATCACGACGATGTTCTTCATCCCCATCAGGTCCTTCATGACCCGCTGGAGCATCTGCCCCTCGGTCTCCAGCGTGTCCAAGACTTCCCCGTGACCCGCCAACGCCGCACGCCCACCCTTCGAAATGTCCTGCGTCTCACGGCGTTTGAAGGCGTGGTAGTTGGTGATGACGATCCGCGCCTTGCCCAGGTCCGGCAGCAGGTCGGTGGGCACGAGACTCCGGCTGGCGTAGTAGCTGTCCGTGTCGTTGGGCTGAAGAACCCTGAGCCGGTCCTTGATCGTGATTCCCGGCGCGACGATCAGGAAGCCCTTCGAATAGCGCTTTGCATTCGGCGAGCGAACGGCATTCAGCGTCTGCCATGCGATGAGCATCGCCATGACGGTGGTTTTTCCAGCGCCCGTGGCAAGCTTGAGGGCGATACGAAAAAGCTCCGGGTTCGCCTCGGCATTGGCCTGCTCGAGCCAGCCGAGGAACCGCCGACCACGCCCTCGCGATCCACCTTTCGGCGCGACCTCGGCCAGCCATATCGCCGTCTCCACCGCTTCGAGTTGGCAAAAGAAGGGGCGGATCGGCTGGCTCTCGTCAGCCTGCAGCGCGCGCCAATGCTGCAACAGGCGCTGGGTTACAGGCGAGACGCCCCATTGGGACGGATTCGGCAGACGCCGCCAAGTGTCGACCTCCTGGCGCAATTCGTTGAGGTTCGACTGGTTGTACTCAGTACTGCTCGTAGAGAGGCCGGCGGCATGGTCGAGGCCAAGATCCCCCTGAGGCGCGCTGCCGGAACTGCGGGCGCCAGGGATCGCCGAAATCAGGTCCGCCTTCCGGCGGTGCGGCAGAATGCGGTCGGTGGGCCGTCCGTCCTCCAACTCCCAATGTCGATCCGGCACGAAATAGGGCGAATTCAGGATGGGACGCTCAAAGAAAGACATGGCTTACACTCGCTCGAAACTTCAGCGCGCAGGTTCCAGACCCATGAAACCTCTTAAATGAACGCAGCCTTAGTGTCTCGCCTGAGTCGGGGCTCCGGTTCAACCGATCTTAAGAGGTTATGCCAGCAGGAATCGTCATTCCTTCTCGTCAGGTCGTGATAACCCACCCGCTCCCGCCACCTTCCCCCCGAACCGATCCGCCGCATTCCGCAGCGCATCGTCCGCAAGGTGCGCATAGCGCTTCGTCGTCTCCGCCGAACTGTGCCCAAGCAGCTGCCCCACGATCTCGAGGCTCAGCCCCGAGGACACCAGGTGCGACGCGAATGTGTGGCGGTTGTCGTGGCGGCGGTAATCCTCCAGCCCCGCCTCCGCGGTCAGCGCAGCCCAGAAGCGCTTGATCTCCCGCAGCGGCTGCCCCTCGACCCGCCCGGGGAACAGCCAGTCCCCGGGGGCGCGCCCAGCGCAGAGGGCGCCCACCAGCTCGACCGCCGGGGCGCTGAGCGGCAGGTGCTCGGTCCGCTTTTGCTTGGTCTGGTGAGAGGGCTTGGTCCAGACGCCGCGGTCGAGGTCGAAGTCCCCGACCTTCGCGCCCAGCACCTCGCCCAGCCGCGCGCCGGTCAGCAGCTGGAGTTTCACCGCCTCCGCCGCGGGTTGGCCGGAGCGGCGTTCGAGCGCCTGCCACAGGCGGCGCAGTTCGGCGTCGGAGAGCCAGCGGCGGCGCTTCTCCTCCTGGAAACGCGCGACGCCCCTGGCCGGGTTGTCAGGGCGCCAGCCCCAGGCGACGGCGAGGGAGAACATCTTCGACAGCAGCGCCAGCGCCCGGTTCGCCTGGTAGGGGGTGGCGGCCATGCGCTCCCGCAGGTCCTCGACATCCCGGCGCGCGACGTCGCGCACGCGCTTGCGGCCCAGCGCCGGGAGGACGTGACCGTCGATCAAACCGCGGTCATTGCGGACGCTGTTGGGGCGCTTGTTGGGGATGGCGTGGCGGGTGAGATAGTCGTCGCAGAGGTCGCGCATGGTCGGCGCCTTGCGGGCCTCGGTCTTCTCCGCCACCGGGTCGGCGCCGCGCATGGCGTCGGCGAGCAGCGCGCGGGCCTGTTTCTTCGCCTGGTCGAAGCTGAGGAGCGGGCCGTGGCGACCGATGGTGGCGCGGCGCGTGGCGCCTGTGTCTTTCGCGCGGTATTGGACCACGTAGCTCCGCACGCCGCTGGGTTTGACCCGCAGGCCGAAGCCGGGGAGCGCCTCGTCCCAGATCACCACGTCGCGCGGACCCGGCTGGATCTTCTCCACCACGCTCTTGGACAGGCGCTTCGTCGGCATGTGCGGGGCTCCGCTTGCTTACCCGGGTAAGCAGCAGGTAAGCAGGAGCGCGTGAAATGGCAAGGGGCCGAGCGAAGCAGGTCGAAAGGTGGATGGCGCACAAGCATCTGATTTTATGTCATTTCTCCAAGGTGGCAGAAATGCACTGCGCGGCCGAGAAATCCCTGACTGACGACTCTTAATCAGCGGGTCGTAGGTTCGAGCCCTACATCACCCACCAAGATTTAAGACGCGGGGTCAGGCGGTTGCGCACCTGGCCCCGTTTTTTTTGTGCGCGCGGGCAAGGCCCGGCGCTTCGGGCCTCCCCGCCCTCACACCGGCACCTTCGCGTTCGCCTTCACCCGGCGCAGGGAGAAGCTGGTGTTGATCGCCCGCACATGCGGCAGCGCCGTCAGCGCGTCCTTCACCGTCCGCTCGTAATCGCGCACCGAGCGGGCCAGGACGTGCAGCATGTAATCGTGCTCCCCGGTCAGCGAATGGCATTGCAGGATCCGCGGCTCCAGCCGCACCGCCGCCTCGAACTCGCGCAGGATCTCGCGGCGATGCTCCTTGAGCGCGACGAAGCAGAAGGCCGAGATGTCGAACCCCGCCCCCTCGGGATCCACCAGCCGCAGGGGCGCGGAGACGACGCCCTCCTCCTCCATCCGCTGAAGCCGCCGCCAGACGGGGGTGTGGCTCAGCCCCACCTCCTCGGCCAGCTCGCGCGTCGTCAGGCCCGGCCGGTCCTGCACCGCCCGGAGGATCTTCAGGTCCGCCTCGTCCAGCTCCATGCCGCCCTCCTCGCAACAGCGTTCCGATTCGTTTTTATGGATCGAAACATTGTCCCACCTTGGGCGCACTTCGGAAACAGGGTCCTCGGAATGCCCCGTCCCGGCCCCGTTTTCGCGACGCTGTCCTACGCCGTCCGCGCCATCATGGAAACGCGGCTGGGAGGACGCGCCATGACCCGGGAAATCACCCTCGACGACAAGTACACGGCCGAAAGCGGCCATGTTTTCATGACCGGCACGCAGGCGCTGGTGCGGCTGCCGATGACGCAGATGCGCCGCGACCGGGCGGCGGGGCTGAACACCGGGGCCTTCATCTCGGGCTATCGCGGCTCGCCGCTCGGGGGGCTCGACCAGCAATTCGCCGCGGCGAAACGGTTCCTCGACCCGCTCGACATCGTGTTCCAGCCGGGGCTGAACGAGGACCTCGCCGCCACCGCGGTCTGGGGCGCCCAGCAGCTGCACCTGTCGCCCGGCGCCCGCAAGGACGGGCTGGTGGGCCTGTGGTACGGCAAGGGGCCGGGCGTGGACCGCTCGGGCGACGTGTTCAAGCACGCCAACGCCGCCGGGACCGCGGCCCATGGCGGCGTGCTCGCCGTCGCGGGGGACGACCACACCTGCAAGTCGTCGTCCATTCCCCACCAGTCGGACCATGCCTTCATCTCGGCGCTGATGCCGATGCTCTACCCGTCCTCGGCGCACGAGTTCCTGGAGCTGGGCCTGCTCGGCATCGCCATGTCGCGCTATTCGGGCTGCTGGACCGGGTTCAAGGTGATCTCCGAGACGGTCGAGACCACCACCGTGATCGACCTGGCGCAGGAGGGCGCCCGCTTCACCGCGCCGACCGATTTCGAGATGCCCGAGGGCGGGCTGAACCTGCGCTGGCCCGATGCGCCGCTGGAGCAGGACCACCGGTTGCAGGAGCTCAAGGGCTTCGCCGCCATCGCCTTCGCCCGCGCCAACGGCGTCGACCGGGTGATCTTCGACCAGCCGGACGCGCGGCTCGGCATCGTCGCCTCGGGCAAGGCCTATGAGGACGTGCATCTCGCGCTGACCGAGCTTGGCATCGGCCCCGAGGAACGCGCCGCGATCGGCCTGCGCCTTTACAAGGTGCGGATGCCCTGGCCGCTGGAGCCGGAGGGGATCCGCGCCTTCTCCCGGGGCCTCGAGGAGGTGCTGATCATCGAGGAGCGGCGCGAGATCATCGAGAACCAGGTCAAGCAGCAGCTCTTCAACTGGCGCGCCGACGTGCGCCCGCGGATCGTCGGCAAGCATGACGAGGACGACCGCCCGTTCCTGCCCCTGTCCTCGGGGCTCAGCGTCTCCGCCGTCGCCCGCGCCATCGCCGACCGGGCGCTGCGGCTGGACCTGCCCGGGGGGCTGGCCGCCCGTCTCCAGGCCCGGGCCGCGGCGCTGGAGGCGGCCGAGGCCGCGGCGATCGACGCCCCGACCGAGCGGCTGCCGCATTACTGCGCCGGCTGCCCGCACAACACCTCCACGAAGGTGCCCGAGGGGTCGAAGGCCATGGCCGGGATCGGCTGTCACTTCATGGTCCAGTGGATGGACCGCAACACCGAGACCTTTACGCATATGGGCGCCGAGGGCGTGCCCTGGACCGCCATCGGGCGGTTCACCGACGAAAGGCACCGCTTCGTGAATCTTGGCGACGGGACCTATTTCCACTCCGGTCATCTCGCCATCCGCCAGTCGGTCGCCGCGAAGGCGAACATCACCTACAAGATCCTCTACAACGACGCCGTCGCCATGACCGGCGGACAGACCCATGACGGCGATCTGTCCCCGGCGCAGATCACCCACCAGGTGTTCCACGAAGGGGTCGCGAAGATCGTCCTCGTCTCGGACCGCCCCGGGCTGCACCGCCCCGCCGACCTCGCCCCCGGGACCGAGATCCGCCACCGGGACGAGATCGACGCCGTGATGAAGGAGCTGCGCGAGATCCCCGGCGTCACCGTGATGGTCTACGAGCAGACCTGCGCCGCCGAGAAGCGCCGCCGCCGCAAGCGCGGGACGATGGAGGACCCGGACATGCGGGTCTGGATCAACCCCGCGGTCTGCGAGGGCTGCGGCGATTGCTCCGTCCAGTCCAACTGCATCGCGGTCGAGCCGGAAGAGACCCCGATGGGCCGCAAGCGGCGCATCAACCAGTCGGCCTGCAACAAGGACTTTTCCTGCCTGAAGGGCTTCTGCCCCAGCTTCGTGACCGTGCGCGGCGCCGCCCCGCGCAAGCCCGAAGCGCAGGCGGGACCCGATGTCTCGGCCCTGCCCGAGCCGGAGCTGCCGGTGATCGGCCGCGCCTGGAACATCGCCGTCGCCGGGATCGGCGGCACCGGCGTGCTGACCGTCGGCGCGCTGCTCGGCATGGCCGCGCATCTCGAGGGCAAGGTCCCGATGATCCTCGACATGGCGGGGCTGGCGCAGAAAGGGGGCGCGGTGCTGACCCATGTGCGCATCGCCCGCCCCGAGCGGATCGCCACCGCCCCGCGCATCGCCGCGGGCGGGGCCGACCTGCTGCTGGCCGCCGACCCGGTGGTCGCCGCGGGCAAGGAGGCGGCGCTGCTCTGCGATCCCGCCCGCACCCGCGCGGTGCTGAACGCGCGCGTCGCCCCGACCTCGGATTTCGTGCGCCTGCGCGATTTCGATTTCCGCGAGGCGGCGCTCCTGAAGGCGGTGGCCGAGCGCACGACGGGGCGCGAGGATTTCCGCGACTTCGCCGGCGCCGCCCTGGCCCTTTGCGGGGACGAGATCGCGGCCAACCTGATGATGCTCGGCCATGCCTGGCAGCGCGGCTTCGTCCCCGTGGGCCGCGAGGCGATCGCCCGGGCGATCCGGCTGAACGGCGTGGCGGTGGAAAGCAACCTCGCCGCCTTCGACTGGGGGCGGCTGATGGCCCATGACCCGGCCGCCATCGCCGCGCGGATCGCGCCCCCGTCCCCCGTCCCCGCCCTGCGCGACATGTCGCTGGAGGAGGTCCTGGCCCATCGCGAAGCGCACCTGGAGGCGTACCAGGACGCCGCCCTCGCCCGCCGCTATCGCGCCCGGATCGAGGCGCTGATGGCGGCGACCCCGGGCGAGGCGGCGTTGCACCGCACCGCCGCCATCGCCTATGCGCAGGCGCTGGCGTACAAGGACGAATACGAGGTGGCGCGCCTCTATGCCTCGCCGGACTTCGCCGAAGGGCTGAAGGCGGCGTTCGAGGATGGCGGCCGCATCGCCTTCAACCTCGCGCCCCCGGTCCTGCCCGGCACGGCCGCCGACGGGCGGCCGAAGAAGCGCGCGTTCGGCCCGTGGATCCTGCCCGTGTTCCGGGTTCTGGCGCGACTGAAATTCCTGCGCGGGACGCCGCTGGACCCGTTCGGGCGCGGCAAGGACCGGCGCGAGGAGCGGGCGCTGATCAAGGCGGTGGAGGACGATCTCGACCTCGTGACCGGCGGGGGCGTGCCCGCCGACCAGGCCGAGGCGCTGCTGCGGCTGGCGACCGAGGTCCGCGGCTACGGCCCGGTGAAATCCGCAGCCTTCGCGAAGGCGATGGCGGCGCGGGAGGCGCTGCGGGCCGGGATCGGACGGGCCGGGGAGGCGCCCCCGCTCGCCGCCGAGTGACCGCCCGGGGCGGCCCCTGCGCGACTCGCGCCCCGTCCGCCCCGCGACTCGCGCAGCCCCCCCGCCGGTCGGCGCGGGCGGCGGGCCCCGGCGCCGCCGGATCGAAAATTCTTTCCCGCGCCGGGCGCGCAGACCGGGCGCGCAGATTGCATGTCCTTTCAAGGGCTCGCGCCAGGAGGGCGCCCGAAACCCATATTTGGTTGCGAATATGAATTGATTAAAATCAAGGAAACAAGTTTCTCCCCGTGCCCAATTGACGTGCCTGAGGGCGGCGCCGGCAACGCCCCAGGGCCGCCCAGCAGCCGGCATTGGGGAAGACACATGACCGAGATCATCACGGACGGCCTTCCGTCCCTCGCCGTCGAAGCCGTCGGCACGCCCGTCGTCTACACCTCCGGCCTCCGGGTCCTGAGCATCGACGACATCCTTGGAACCTTCGGCGGCGTCACCTACGCCGACGACCCGAGCCTGATCGACACCGACGGGTCCTCGGGCGCCGAGACCTATACCGACAAGGCGGGCAACACCCTCTATCCCATCGACAGCGAATTCGGCTTCTACGTGACCGATTTCGTCGGGGCCGAGACCAAGATCCTCGACGGCGACTACGCCGAGGGCTTCGCCGGCAACGTGCTCGATGACGAGGGGAACGTCATCGGCATCTCGCTGCACAACGCCGAAACGGACATCTTCAAGTCGGGCGCGCCGCTCGGCACCTGGGCGCTCGGCCTCGGCGGGGCGACGGTGAAGGCGTCGACCGAACACTACAACGTCATGGCGCAGGTCCTGTCGGACCAGGCGTTCCCGGGCGACCCGGACGCCGTCGCGCCGCTCGACGACGACCTGAAGCTGCGCGACCTGCGGCCCACCGGGACCGACGGCGCGTGGGAGCCGGGCGTGCTGCACGAGCTTTACGTGTCCGAGCTGACCGACGCGCTCGAGACCGCGGTGGCCGACGTGGACGGCGGCGCCGCGCCGCAGACCTATGCGGATATCGACTTCGACCGCGACGGAACCCTCGACACCTACACCACCATGGCCGTGTCGCTCGATTACGACACGGATGGCGACGGCACGCCCGAGGCCATCCTCGTGGGCGGCGTCGATCTTGATGCGGATGGCGAGGCGGACGTCGTCGACAGCTGGCTCAACGGGTTCGGGACCATCGACGTCACCGACCTGCTCGAGCCCAACGAGTCCACGATCAACTACGACATCGCTTACGGCGACGACTACTCCGTCACCCTCAAGGATGACGGCAAGCTGCTCTATCGCTGGGGCACCGCGGTGAAGCGGCCGAACGACATCCGCATGGATGTCGAGATCGACCTGCCCGAGGAGTGGACGCGCGACCTCGACAACAACGGCATCGCCGACAGCCTGGAGAACGGCCACGCGGGCTTCCGCGTGATCAGCGCCCAGCTGCTGGTGACCCATGACATCACCAACAACCCGAACGACCAGATCCGCCCCGAGGACTACGAGAACGAGGCCGCCATCGGCCGCCTGCCCTCCTACTACGAGGTGACGGACCCGGACGACGCCGCCAACACCCTGTGGGTGGCCGTGCGCGACAGCTACAACGGCGAAGGCGAGCCGCTGCCGAGCTATCTCAAGCTCGACGCCTCCGGCGAGGTCGACATGACCGCCGGCGGCACGGCCGTGTACTTCCCCGACGGGACGCTCGCGGGCTACCGCAACGAGGACGCCTCGGGCGTCATCGGCGCCGTGTTCCGCGACCTGTCGCTGATCGCCGCCGCGGACGGCATGGACGCGGCCTCGGAGGATCTGACCGAGGGCTTCACCGCCGACTGGTACACCACCGTCGACCGCGAGCCGTTCGAATGGTCCTATGACCTCTACCCCGCGGACGACTACCGCCAGGTGTTCGTCAGCTTCCACAGCCGCGAAGAGGCCGAGGCCGAGGGCTTCACCGACGACGCGCTCGTGTCCGGGCCGCGCTGGCGCCTGACGCCGAACAAGTTCGGCCAGGACCTGCCGGGGCTCGAGGTCCCGCTCGAGGAGAACACCCCGCCGCCCTACCAGAGGGACAACATCAAGTACGAGACGGGCGAGCTGATCACCACCTCGATCAACCTGCTCGACTGGGAAGGCGACTCGCCGCTCTCGACCAGCCACGGCTTCATGCTGATCGACCCGACCCGCCTGGACGAGAACGGCGACGGCATCATCGATGCGGGCTGGAGCGCGGTGAACGGGACCCTGGGCGAGGGCGACGCGCTGCCCACCGGCCTGATCCTGACGGCGGTGACGCCGAACGGGCAGATGCTGCGTCCCGACACGCTCGACACGGCCGTCTACCTGAAGGGCGACCGCCAGGACAGCACCAGCATCTACGACATGCAGCTGGTGATCGAGTACGAGAGCATCGAGCCGCCGGCGACGATGGGCGCGGTGCAGACCATCGACGCGCTGACCCATGTCGACCAGACCGTGTCCTTCGAGGGCGGGGCCGAGTTCCTGAACCCGGTCGTCTTCGCCACGGTCACCTCCATGAACGGCCGCGCCCCGGTGACGGCGGAGTTCTCGGAGATCACCTCCACCGGCGCCACGCTGCACCTGGAGGAGCCGGACTACCTCGACGGCTGGCACGCCGCGGAAAGCGTGACGCTGCTGACGCTCGAGGAAGGCGCCTGGCGCCTGGCCGACGGCACCATGCTCGAGGTCGGGACCACGGTGATCCCCGAGGGGCCGACGGACACGTTCTACTCTGTGTCCTTCGAGGCGACCTTCGACGAGGCGCCGACGGTGCTGCTGCAGGTGCAGACGGCCAACGGCCCGCAGTGGGAGATCGTCCGGGCCCGGAACATCACCACCGAGGGCTTCGAGATCGCGCTGCAGGAAGAGCAGGCGAACAACGAGGGCGGGTCCCACACGATGGAGGTGGTCGGCTGGGCCGCGATCGACGTGGCGGGCGCGGACGACGTGTTCGAGTGGAACGGGCTCGGGGCCCAGGCCTTCAGCTCCAACTCGGTCACCGATTTCGGCGACGCCTTCAGCTTCGACGAGGCCGTCGGCACCGATCCGCTGATCTCGGCCGGGCTGACCAGCTACAACGGCGCGGACCCGGCGAACCTGCGGATCGCCGACGTGATCGACGACGGGACCAACGCCACCGCGCTGTGGTTCGCGCAGGAGGACCAGTCCGCCGACGCCGAGACCTCGCACTGGCCCGAGACGGCCTCGGGCCTCGCCTTCGAGACCGCGGGCCTGCTGACCGCCACGGAAGTGTTCCTCGACACGCTGGTGGTCGGCTGATCCACCAGGCCCCGGGGGCGGTCCGCCGCCCCCGGGACCCGAGGCGGAAGGGCCGCCGCGCAGATCGCGCGGCGGCCCTTTTCGCGTGCGGCGCGGCCCCGGGGGACGCATGCAGCCCGAAACCGTTTCACGACCATGGATAAATGCCGTGATCTTGCCGCTTGTCCGTCAGCGCGCGCTTATTATATGCCTGATTGCGAATATCAACAAGCAGGAGCTTACGCCCATGTCCCACGCCTCCACCGCCCGCGCCCTCGGCGCCCGCGCCCTCGGCGCCGCCCTGCTGCTCGGCCTGCCCGGCGCCGCGCTCGCCGGTCACAACAACCCGTGGTCCAGCGACCTCGCCTCGCTCAACGAGCAGTTCCACGACGAGAACCAGGCCCGCAGCGCCGACACCCCGGGCGAGGACGAGATGCGCGGCGTCATGGTGCAGAACGCGCATGGCAAGCTGTCGGACGTCGCCGGCGGGCGCGGCGCCGCGCAGGGCGGAACCGGCCAGGGCGAAGCGGGCCATGGCGGCGGCCAGGGCGGCGGCGGCCAGGGTGACGGCGGCGCAGGCGGCGGCGGCGCAGGCGGCGGCGGCGGCGGCGGCGCAGGCGGCGGCGGCAATGGCGGCCGCGGCTGATCCCGCCCGGCGCGCATGAAAAGGGGCGCGGGCGGCCCACCGGCCCCCCGCGCCCCGTGCGTCTCATGCCCCGGCGCTCGCGGCGCCCCGGCGACGCCTCAGCGGAACAGCAGCACCGGCACGGTGCAGGAGCGCACCATCTCGGTGGTGGTCGAGCCTATGATCAGCGACCGGATCCGGCTGTGCCCATAGGCGCCCATCACCAGCAGGTCGATCCCCTCGCGCTCGATATAGCCCGCGATCACCTCCTCGGGCTGGCCCGGCTGGATCCCGGCGGTGATCTCGTGCCCCGCGGCCGACAGCATCGCCCGCGCGCCGTCAAGCTTGCGCTTCGCCTCGGCCGACTCCGGACCCACCGACAGAAGGTGGATCTTCATGCCCTCGAAGAAGGGCGAGCGGGCGGCCATGTCCACGGCCTTCAGCGCCGAGGCGCCGCCGTCGAAGGCGATCAGGCAGGACCCGACCGGCTTGAAGGCGCGGCTCGACACCAGCACCGGGCACTTGGCGGCGCGCACCACGCGCTCCATGTTCGAGCCGAGATGTCCCTTGGCGAAATCCGCCGCCTCGCCGCGCTTGCCGATGACGATGACCCGGGCGTCCGCCTCGACGCTGACAAGCTCCTCGACGATGTCCCCGGCGCGCAGCTTGGCGGTCGCCTCGGCCCCCGCCTCGGCGGCGCGCGACACCGCATGATCGAGGATCATCCGCCCGCGCTGCTGGGCGAGCTTGCCGCGCTGCGCATCCAGCTCGGCCAGTTCCTCGAGCAGCGCCGAACGCGCCCCGAGGCCGATGGCGCCCGAGCGGTCCTCGCGCCCGTGGTTGCCCTCGCGCGGGCCGATCACGTGCAGAAGCTCCAGCGGGCGGCCGATGCGGGCGGCGGCCCAGGCGGCGTGGTCGGTCACGCTCTCGGAATAGATCGAGCCGTCGATCATGGCGACGACCTTGCCGGTCTCGAGCCCCGCGGCCTTGGTATCGGTCATGTCCCGTCCCCCCTCAGTGCCCGGCGTCCAGCACGGCGCCGGGTTTGTCATAGACGCCGAGCTTGTCGACGATGGTCTCGGAGGCGGCGTTCAGGCCCACCACCTCGACCTCGGCGCCCTCGCGGCGGAACTTCAGCACCGCCGCATCCAGCGCGCCGACCGAGCTGATGTCCCAGATATGCGCGCCCGAGACGTCGATGGTGACCCGCTCCAGCGGCTCCTTGAAGTCGAAGGCGGCCATGAAGCGGTCGGCCGAGGCGAAGAAGAGCTGCCCCTCGATCCGGTAGGTGCGCGCGCGCCCGTCCGGCGTCGCCTCGGAGGTCACGCGGAAGATCTGCGCGATCTTGGCCGCGAAGAAGATGCCCGACAGCAGCACGCCCACCAGCACCCCGATGGCGAGGTTGTGGGTGCCGACGACCGTGACCACGGTGGCCAGCATCACCACCGAGGAGGAGCGCGGGTGGTCCTTCAGGTTGCGGATCGAGGACCAGGAGAAGGTGCCGACCGAGACCATGATCATGATCGCCACCAGCGCCGCCATCGGGATCAGCCCGACGATGTCGCCCAGCACCACGCACAGGATCAGCAGGAACACGCCCGCGATGAAGCAGGACAGCCGCCCGCGCCCGCCGGATTTCACGTTGATCATCGACTGGCCGATCATCGCGCAGCCCGCCATGCCGCCGATGAAGCCGGTGGCGATGTTGGCGAGGCCCTGCCCGTAGCACTCGCGGTTCTTGTCGGACGTGGTGTCGGTCAGGTCGTCCACGATGTTCGCCGTCATCAGCGATTCCAGCAGGCCCACCGCCGCGACGCCCGCCGAGTAGGGCAGGATGATCTGCAGGGTTTCGAGGTTCAGCGGCACCTCGGGCAGCAGGAAGACCGGGAAGGTGTCCGGCAGTTCGCCCATGTCCGAGACGGTGCGCAGCTCGTCGAGGCCAAGGCCCATGGTGACGGCGGACAGCACCAGGATGCAGACCAGCGGCGACGGGATCGCCCTGGTGATGTAGGGGAACAGGTAGATGATCGCGAGGCCCGCGGCGACGAAGACGTAAGTCAGCATCGGCACCGTGTCGGGGTCCAACTCCGGCAGCTGCGCGATGAAGATCAGGATCGCCAGCGCGTTCACGAAGCCGGTCATCACCGAGCGGGAGACGAATTTCATCAGCCCCCCGAGGCGCAGCGCCCCTGCCCCGAGCTGCAGGACGCCTGCGAGGATCGTGGCGGCGAGCAGGTATTGCAGGCCGTGGTCGCGCACCAGCGTGACCATCAGCACCGCGGTGGCGGCGGTGGCGGCCGAGATCATGCCCGGACGCCCGCCCGCGATGGCTGTGACCACGGCGATGGAGAAGCTGGCGTAGAGGCCGATCTTCGGGTCCACGCCCGCGATGATGGAAAACGCGATCGCCTCGGGGATCAGCGCGAGGGCGACGACGAGGCCGGAGAGAAGGTCGCCGCGGACGTTGCCGAGCCATTCGGCGCGCAGGCGGTGAAGGATGTCGGGATGCAAGGGTCGCTCCTGCTGGTCGGTCAGGGGGGCGGCCGGGCCTTGCCGCGCCGTTTAGCGGGTGCGCGGCCGGGGCCGCGCCGGGGTCGACAGGCGCGGGCGTCAGGACGGCGGGCGTCCGGAGGGGGCGGGAAGGCGCCGGGCCGGGTCGCCGCGAAAGACGCGCGCGGGGTGGATTGGGTCTGGGCGGCCATGGAAACGGCCCCACGCGGGGGGCCAGGCTGCGGATGGGCGGCACAATAGAGGCGAAAACCGGGGCCGTCGACGCAGTTTTGCCGCGCCGCGGCAAAACGCGGCGCGGGCGGTGATGTTCAGGAGGGGCGTGCAGGGGGGCGCGCCCGCCGCCGTTGGATGGCGGCGGGCGCGGGGCCTCAGCCCCGGCGGCGGCGCAGGGCGAACAGGCCCGTCAGCCCCGCGGCCAGCGCGGGCAGGGATGCGGGCAGCGGCACGTCCGAGACACCGCCCGTCTCGCCACCCGACTCGGCCTGCGCCTCGGCGATCGGGCCGGTGAACGGGTTGTAGAAGACATAATCGCCGAGATCCCCGCCCCACCTGACCTGGATCGACCCGAGGTCGGTGATCTGGGCCAATCCGGAATCCGGGACCGGAT
Source organism: Rhodovulum sp. DZ06 (assembly GCF_050586345.1). Taxonomy (NCBI): domain Bacteria; kingdom Pseudomonadati; phylum Pseudomonadota; class Alphaproteobacteria; order Rhodobacterales; family Paracoccaceae; genus Rhodovulum; species Rhodovulum sp. DZ06. The sequence goes on along the minus strand of NZ_JBOCEF010000003.1, from coordinate 81,661 downwards.
TGCCCTTCGACCACCTCGAATTGACACCGCCGCTCAGGTCCAGCGCGGCCACGCCGGCGCCGTCGGTGGTGATCCAGGTGGCGATCGGGTTGGTCCCCGTGCCATAGTCGATGGACCAGCTGCGGGTGTCGACGATGGTTCCGTTCACGTCGAAGATCGCGTCCAGGATGTGGGCGTTGGTGTAGCTCTGGTTGATGTCGGTCGACCCGCCGTTGTCGACGATCAGCGTCATGCTGTAGGTCTGTCCGGCCCAGCTGTCATAGTCCCAGGCGGGCATGTCGAAGGTGAAGGAAAAGGGCGCCGCCGCGGCCGGAGCGGCGCACAGGCAGACGGCGGCCGCGAAGGCGGCCGAGCGAAGGCGTTTCGTCATGTCGATTTTCTCCCCATAGGCCGCAACCGGCCGCCACCAAAACTACGCGGTCTCCGCCCGGCACGGCAAATGATTCCGTTAATCTTTGATTAATATTCACCACGTTTCCGCCGGAGGTCACCCAGGGCGCGAAGACTTGACGGCTCGCGCAATCCAGGGCCGAGACTTGCGCCCGGCTTCACATCCCTTTCACTTGCCCTTCCCCTGCAAAACCCTGTTTCAATGCCCTCCCGCACCGGCGCCGATCACGGGAGGACCCGACGCCCATGCCCCTCCGCCTCTTCTCCACGGCGCGCCGACCGGCGCATCTCGGGCCCTACCCGCTCGAACGCCTCGCGCGCACGGACGCCGCGCCGGACCTCGCCGCCGCGCCGCCCTTCGCGCCCCTCGCCTTCGCCCGCCCCGACCGACCCGAGAGCCTCGTGAACGCCATGGCGGGCCACCAGGCGATGCTCGACGCCATCCGCGACGGGCTGGTGAACCGCGCGCAGGCCGAGATCCCCGCGGACCTGACCGAGCGCGCCAACCACCTGAAGGGCTTCGCCTATTTCTGCGACGCCTCGATGGCCGGGACCGGCGCCCTGCCCGCCGGGGCGATCCTCTCCGCCCCCGCCGTGAACCCGGGCGTGGAGCGGCTGCGCAAGGACCTGCAGACGCGCCAGACCAAGACGCTGGCCGCCGGGATCGACATGATCATGGCCGATCTGAAGGAGAGCATGGAGGCCCCGCCCTCCGGCATCGACGGCCACACCCATGCGCTGGTCCTGCTCTATGAGCATCACCGCGACCCGCGGGCGGATGAGCCGGGCGCCGACTGGATCCTCGACGCGCAGGCCGAGCGCGCCTGCCTGCGGGCGGCGGAGACCGCCGTCGTCATCGCCAATTACATCCGCCTGCTGGGCTGGGACGCGAAGGCGCATTCGGGGGCGGCCTCGGATGTGGACCTCAACCGGCTGGCCCTCGCCGCGGGGCTGGCGACGGCGCAGGACGGCGCCCTGCACGCGCCCTTCCTCGGGGACCGCTTCGGGCTGGCCGCGATCACCATGGCCCTGCCCGTCGCGCCCGACCGGCCGCTGGCCGAAGACGCCGCCCGCGCCGAACGCAGCCTCGGCTGGGCGCTGGGGCGGGGCACGGTGAAGGGCGCCCTCAACCGCGATCCCTACGCCGGGCGGAACTACGTCGACGGCGCCCTCCCGTTCGAGCGCCTCACGCGCGTCGACACTCCCACCACCTACATGGACGAGCCGCGCATCCCGCGCGTCCCCAAGCGCACCGACATGTTCGCCCGCGCCCAGTTCGGCGACATGGGCAAGCCGGTGCAGGAGGGCGCCACGGGCGGCAAGTACGCCCGCAAATCCGCGCCCTCGATGGGCCAGCGGCGGGCGCTGGGGGCCTTCGTGCTGCTCCAGGACGGGGCGCCCGGCGCCGGGCCGCGCCCCACGGACGCCAGGGCCAATGCCGAGGCGCTGAAGGCGGCGTCCTATTTCCTCGGGGCCGATGCGGCGGGCCTGTCGCGCTGCCCCGACTGGGCCTGGTATTCCCATGACGCGGCGGGCGAGGCGATCACGCCCCCCCATGACCAGGCGCTGTCGCTGATCATCGACCAGGGCTACGAGACGATGGAGGGCGCGTCGGGCGACGACTGGATCTCGGTCGCCCAGTCGATGCGGGCGTACCTGCGGTTCTCGCTGCTCGGCGGGGTGATCGCGCAGCAGATCCGCAACCTCGGCTATTCGGCCAAGGCGCATTCGGTGATGGACGGGGACGTGCTGCAACCGCCGCTGCTGCTGCTCTCGGGCCTTGGCGAGGTCTCGCGCATCGGCGAGGTGATCCTCAACCCCTATCTCGGCCCCCGCCTGAAATCCGGGGCCGTGACCACCGACATGCCGGTGGCCCATGACAAGCCCATCGATTTCGGCCTCCAGCGGTTCTGCGAGGCGTGCAACAAGTGCGCCCGCGAATGCCCCTCCGGCGCCATCACCGCCGGGCCGAAGCTGATGTTCAACGGCTACGAGACCTGGAAGTCCGACAGCCAGCGCTGCGCCACCTACCGCATCACCACCGAGGGCGGGGCGATGTGCGGGCGCTGCATGAAGACCTGCCCCTGGAACCTCGAGGGCATCTTCGCCGAGGCGCCCTTCCGCTGGGCGGCGATGAACATCCCCTCCGCCGCGCCCGCGCTGGCGCGCCTCGACGACGCGGTGGGCAATGGCGGGCTGAACCCGGTGAAGAAATGGTGGTGGGACATCGAGCTGGCCGAGAACGGCGCCTATCGGCCCGCCCGCGCGCCGGTGAACGCCCGCGACCTGCAACCGAAGCTGAAGATCGACCCGGCGGAGCAGACCCTCGCCGTCTATCCCGCCCCGCTCGCGCCCCATCCCTGGCCCTACCCCTTCCCCATGGACCGCGAGGCCGGGATCGCGGCCTATGAGGCGATGATCCCGGCGGAGGAATACCGCCGCCGCATCGCCGAGGGCGATGAGAGCATGGTGCATCGCTACACCCTGCCCGGCGGGAACCCGGTGCTGCGGGTGGTGGTGGCGGCGGTGGAGCGCCCGACGCCCGACACCGCCCTCTACACCCTGCGCGACCCGGACGGCGCGGACCTGCCGGAATGGGCCGCGGGCGCCCATGTGGACGTCGTCGTCGCGCCCGAATTCCTGCGCCAGTACTCGCTGGCCGGGGACCCGGCGGACCGGTCCTGCTACAAGATCGGCGTGCTGCGCGAAGATGCGGGCCGCGGCGGCTCGGCCCTGATGCACCGGATCTTCACGCCGGGGCGGCGCATCTTCATCTCCCGCCCCATCAACCATTTCCCGCTGCACGAGGACGCGCCGAAGAGCTTCCTGATGGGCGGCGGCATCGGGGTGACGCCGATGCTGGCCATGGCCCACCGACTGCACGCGCTGGGGCGGGATTTCAGCCTGCACTACTCGGTCCGCAGCCGCGCCGACGCCGCCTATGCCGCCGAGATCGCGGCCGCGCCCTGGGCGGATCGCGCCCATCTCCACGTCTCCGCCGAAGGGACCCGCGCCGATTTCGCCGCCCTCTTCGCCGGGGCGCCGGAGGGGGCGCATGTCTATGCCTGCGGCTCGGACCGGCACATGGACGCGGCGATGGCGGCGGCGGACGCGGCGGGGATCCCCGAGGACGCCCGCCACGTCGAGTACTTCGCCCTCCCCGAGGAGCCGGAGTATGAGAACCACCCCTTCACCCTGCGCCTGGCCTCGGGCCAGGAGGTGCCGGTGGACGCCGAGACCTCGGCCGCCGACGCGCTCATCGCCGCGGGGATCGCGGTGGACCTCAAGTGCTCGGACGGGCTCTGCGGGGTCTGCGCCTGCGGGGTCCGCGCGGGCGCGGTCGAGCACCGCGACTTCGTGCTGTCGAAGGCGCGGCGCGAGAAGGAGATGATCCTCTGCCGCTCCCGCGCAGCCGAGCCGGGGGGCGTGCTGGAGATCGACCTCTGAAAACGCGAAAGGGGGCGCCCGGACCGGGCGCCCCCTTCGAACTCCATCGCCCGGCGGATCAGATCAGCACTTCCTCCGCGGTCAGGTAGTAGCTGTTCAGCGAGCGGTTGTCGTAGTCGCGCATCGCCGGGGTCTGCAGCCCGAAGAACGAGATCGACTCCGGCAGGTGATCCGTCTCGGAATCGCCCGACCGGTCTTCGAACAGGTCATAGGCGAAGCCCCCGCTGGTCCCCTCGTCGACGAGGGCGACCGGGTCCTGCCCGTTGAAATTGGCCAGCTGCGCCAGCGTGAAGGCGTTTGCGGCCGGCCCATGGGTCCACTCCACGTCCAGGCCGTCATCGGGCTGGTCCACGACCACGCCGGTGCGCACGTCGAAGTCGAACCCGTCCCAGGACCCCACGCCGGTCTCGACGGCCATCCAGCCCACGACCTCCGAGGCATGCCAGCCGTCCGATCCCTCGGCCTCCTGCAGGAACAGCGTCGCCCCGTCGACCGTGACGTCCCGATAGCGCGCGATCACCCAGTCGGCCCCATGCGTGGTCTGCACCATCAGGAACAGCGCCGGCGGGGCGGCGAAGTCGAGATCGAATTCGATGTCCACCCCGACCGAGAGGCTGCCGCCCCCGACATCGGTCGTCCCGACCTGCATCTTGCGGCCGTCCGACAGCTGCCAGGTCCCGATATCCACGGTCATGGTGTTGAAGGTGTAGTCGCGGAACGGGTTCATCGGCCCGGTCCCCGGCAGGTTCTGCATGGTCAGGGTATGGGCGGAATGCGGCGTGTCCTTGTCCAGCCGCAGGATGCGCACCTGGCCGGAATCCTTGCTCACCAGCGGCTCGGCGAAGAACACGCTGTTGGTCAGGTTGCCGTCGAAGAACAGGTCCTGCGTCCCCGAGAGGATCGAGGGGATGCGGTACCAGCCGACCTTGGCCATGACGTCCGAGCCGCCGACCTCATCGCCCACCAGCATGTCGCCCGCGGTCCCCAGCGCCAGCAAGGAGACGCCGTCGCCGCCGTTCACCCCGTCGCCGCCCGCCGCCGGGTCCTCTCCGATGCGGCGCTGGAAGCTGTCCTGCTGGACGCCCGTGATGATCGCCTCGACCGACTCGACATCCACGAGGCTGTCGATCGAGGCGAAGATCGCGGGGATCTCGAAATCGTTCTCAAGGGTGTAGTCGGTCACGTCGGTGAAGCCGACCGTGCCCTGGTCGGCGTGCCAGGACCGCAGGTAGGACCCGTCGCCGGTGCCGCCGAAGCTGTCATCCGAGATCGCGACATAGCCGACCGGCGCGCGCAGCGGGTCGTTCGGCTCATAGACATGGTTGTCGAGATAGATGTCGCCCCCCGAGGCGGGGTCGTCCGAGTCGGGCCGCCAGCGCGACCGGACATAGCCGTCGGTCTCGCCCTGCACCTGGTGCAGCACCACCGGATCGCCGGTGAAGCCGTCGAAGCTGACGGGCGTGTTGCGGGCCGGGTCGAGGTTCAGGTCGCGCGCCGCGGTCGCCCCGGCCTGGATGCGGATGCCGCCGGCCATGGTCCAGGTCCCGGCCTCGACCACCAGCCAGCTGACCCGCTCGGCCGCGTGCCAGCCGTCGCCGCCGGGCCCTTCCTCGAGCCGCAGGTCGATATAGCTCGACCCGACCTCGGCCACCTCGACGGTGAACCAGTCGGCGCCGTTGGCGGTGTTGGCCACCGCTATGACCACCGGGTTGTCGAACGCGCGCGACAGGGCCACGCGGCTCGTCGCGTGGGTCAGCGTGGTCGTGCCGTACTCGGCAAAGAATTCTGCCATCTGTTCCACCCTGATTATTGAATGCCTGGTCGATCAACAGGTCCCGCCCCGGAAACTCCCCAAGAGGCGGATCGGGAGCATACCCGGCTTCACGCCGAGTTCAGATTAAAATCCACTTAAACGTGCCGCGGAAAAACAAGAGACCCCCGCGGGCGGCGGGCCCGCGGGGGTCAGGGGCGGCGCCGGGGCGCCGCGGGGGGGAAGGGGGTCACTCGGCCGGGGCGTGCAGGCCGCCGGCATGGCCCGAGGGTTTGCCGGGCAGCGCGATGGCGACGATGATGAACACCGCGGCCAGCGCCAGGCCCAGCAGGTCGCCGGGGATGGCGGTCAGCCCCTCGTACTTGGCGCCCGGCACCGCGCCCAGGGTCACCTTGCCGCCGCCGATGGCGTCGAGCAGCCCCGAGGCTTTCCACGCCGGGTAGGTCGCCATGTAGGCGGCCGCGCCCAGCAGGCCCCCGGCGATGAAGAACAGCGCGTCCTTGCGCCCCGAGGCCGCCGCGCAGACGCCGGTGCCCGGGCAATAGCCCGACAGCGCCCAGCCGCCGCCCAGAAGCAGACCGCCGATGAAGACGCCGACGTAAGCGGTCTTCACCGACATGTGGCCCACGTCCACCAGGCCGATCATCTGGCCGCCGAACATCAGCGCCGAGCCGGTGCCGATGGCCAGCAGGATGGTCTTCATCAGGTGCAGGTTGGAGAAGTTGAGCATCCGCCCGATCAGGTTGGGGTTGGTCGCCCCGATCCGGTCGAGGGTGGCGCCGAACGCGGCGCCGATGACGATGGCGAGCACGATCTCCATGGCTCAGGCCTCCCGGTTATAGAGGTAGAAGGCGACGGGGATCGCGGCGGCGAAGGCCCCGGCGGCGAAGATGTAGCCCGACAGCGCGGTCTGCATCATGCCCGACATCATGTGCCCCGAGGTGCACCCGCCCGCGAGCCGCGCGCCATAGAGCACCACGAAGCCCCCGAGGAAGGCGGCGGCGTAGCGCTTGGCCGCCGATCCGCCGACGCTCTCGCGCCAGAGCTGCGGCATGGTCTTTTCCGCGGCGCCGATCCCGCCCCGCGCCCAGGCCGAGAGCCCGGCACCGGCCATCATCGCCAGCACGAAGAGGAAGGAGTAGTTGATCGGGTTGGCGACGCTCTTGGCGTATTTGCCGCCCGATTTCGCGAGATAGGCGTTGGTCGAGGTGTAGCCGCCCTCGGCGGCCTGGGTCACCACCTCGGGCGAGGCCGCGTCCCAGAGGATCCCGTCCAGGATCACGAACTGCGTCGACACGCCGATCGGTTTGACCAGCGCGACGGCGAGGAAGAAAACGACGCCCAGGAGGACGCCGCCGGTTTTCCATGAGAGCGTCATGGCGTTTCCTTTCCCTAAATACATCTTCTTTATCGAATATGATGTATTGAATCGGATGCGCCTTGATCCAGGTCAAGACCCTGCCGGGCGGCGCGGTTTTCGCGCCGGCGCGGGCCCCGCGCAGGTCCGGCCCCGCGGGCGACCCTCTCGCGGGGCGCCCTGCGGGATCGGGACGGATCGGGGGAACGGGGGCGCCCGCGCCGGAAGGGCCGGGGCGCCAGGTCCGGGGCGGGCGGAACGTGGCGGGCGGGCCGGGCGGCGCGGCGCAGGCCGAGCGGCGCAGGCGGACCGACGCGGCGCGGGCCGCGCGCGGCAGGGTCAGCGGCGCGCGGCGGCGCCGTCCTCCCGCTTGCGGGCGCCCGGCAGGCGCATCCGGGCGACGACGCCCTCGGGGCGGCGCTCGATCTCGAACCGCCCGCCGCACCCACGGCAGAAATCCTCGACCACCGACAGGCCGAGCCCGGCCTCGGGGCGGCCCTTGGTGGTGTAGAACGGCTCCTTGAACCGCTCGGTCTCGACCCCGTCGCCCGGACCGCCGCCATCGCTCACGCGGATCTCGAGCCAATCCCACCCGGCGCGGCGCGGCGGGTCGGCGGCCGGGGAATCGAGCAGCTCGATCACCACCCGGCCGCCGTCCGGCATCGCCTCGCCCGCGTTCTGCACCAGCTCCTCGAACGCCTCGACCAGCGCCTCGCGGTCGCAGATCGCGAAGGGATGCGAGGTCTTGCACGCGTAGCTCGCCGTCACCCCGGCGGGCAGCAGCGAACGCAGGTAGGCGATGCGCTGCGCCAGTTCGGCGTCGACATTGGTCCGCGTCGCCACGCCGCCGGAGGCGTGGCCGGCGGTCTGCAGCCGCGCGACCAGGTGATCGGCCCGGCGCAGCGCGGCGGCCACGCGCACCCGCCACCCGGCGGCCGCGCCCGGAAGCGGCGCGACGTCGCCCCCCGGCGCGCCCATCGCCTCGAACTGCGACCGGATCACCTCAAGCGACTCCCCGGTCACCATCGACACCCGCGACACCACCCGGCGCAGCGCGGCATGGCGGTCTTCCAGGATCCGCCGCTCGCGCTCGGCCCGCGCCATCTCCTGCGCCTGCGCCTCGGCCTGCAGCCGGCTCGCCCGCCGCTCGGCCCGCAGCACGCCCAGCGCGGCGGCATGGCCCGCATGGGCGTACCACGCCGCGCAGACCATCACCGCGGCGACGGCGATCAGCCCGGCATTGACCGCGCGCACCACGAGTTCGTCCGGCGTGCCGGTGAACAGCGCCGCGAAGCCCGCCGCGACCGAGATCGCGACCAGCAGCGACAGCCGGCGCGCCATCGCGGCGACCGGCGCCGCCGACAGCGCGAAGCGGCGGCTGAGCGGCTGCAGGGGCGAGACCAGCAGCGCGGCCCCGATCAGCGTGCACGCCGCCGCCGTCGGCAGCGACAGCGCCGCGTAGGGCGTGATGGCGAGAAGCCCCCCGGGGGCGAACCAATAGCCGAACAGCGCCGAGATCCCGATGACCAGGGTCGCCGCGGTGAAGGCCAGGCCCGTCGCCCCGCAGCCCGGCCGCCCGAGGCCCGACAGCGCCAGCCCGGCGCAGAGCGCCGCCGTCGCCGTCGCCGGGGACATCACGTCGCCCTGCTGCCACATCAGCAGCACCCGGGGCGCCGCGTCGCCCAGCGCCGCCGCGACCGCGTATTCCAGGAGCTTCAGCCCCGCGAAGGCGGCGGCGATCCTGCCCAGCAGCCGCCCGCGCCGCGCGGCGCGGCCGCCGCGCTCGATCCCGACCAGGAAGACCCCCAGCCCCAGCGCCGTCGCCGCCGCCGCGGTGGACAGCGCCATGCCGGGCCAGTCCGGGTGCAGCCGCCCGGCGTCGCGCCCCAGCGCCGCGGCGAGGATCGTGTTGGCCGCCAGCGCCGCGGCCAGCAGCCCGAAGGCGGCCGAGAGCAGGCGCATGGCCCGCCGCCCGCCCGCGGAGCCGCTCAGCGCCGCGACGGGCAGCGCCCGCAACGGCGACCGGCCGGAGCCGGGTATGGCGTTTCCGAAACTCACCCGTCACCGCCCGTGCCCGCCGCGCGCCGCGGCCCGCATTCCGCCGCGCGTCTCCGCGCGCCCCGACCGGCCGCCGCCGTCCATCCCGTCACCGCAAGCTCCCCCCGCCGTCCGCAAGGTCCGTCCGTCTCCCCATGAAACGGCCCGGGCGCCGTCCGCGCAACCTTGCCGCCCGCCCGCGCCCAAAAACATCGGCGCGCAGCTTCACGAACTTGTATTAACGAGCTTTCAACTTTAGCGTCGCCACAAGAGATGTCACTCCCCTCCCTGAACCTCGCCGGCGCGCGGCTTGCGCGGCCCGCCGGAACGCAGATGGCGGACGCGATGAAGCTGGCGAGCAAGCTGAGACTGGGCGTCCTCGCCCTCGCCGTCGCGGCGGCGGCCTCCGCCGCCATCTCCGCCTACGTGCTCAGTTCCATCGGGGCGGAGCGGGAGCGGCTGACCGGCGAGTCCCTGCCGCGCATGCTCGCGCTGACCCGGCTGGACGAGATGACGTTCAGCATGCTCGCCGCCTCCCACGTGCTCACCGATCCGCGCCACCCGCGCAGCCACGCCGCCCGGCGCATCGCGCTCGAACGCGACGGGCGCCGTTTCGCCGCCGGGGCCGAGCGGCTGGCGCGGGAGGTGGACGCCGCCCACGGGGACGCGCTGCTGGACGCCGCGGCGGAGCTGGAGGGCGGGCTGGCCGCCATGGCCGCGGCCGAGGCGCGCGCCGACGCGCGCCGGGCCGAGGCGGACGCGCTGCTCGACGCGGCGGACGCGGCGCTGAAGGACGCGGCCGGGCGCCTCGCCGCCTGGCGCGAGGGGATGCGCGACGCAGGCCTCGGGCCCGGCGATGCGCAGGACCGGCCCGAGCGGGTGGACGCCTACCAGGCGCTGCTCTCCTCGGCCGCCACGCTCGACTTCGTCGGCGCCGTGATCGCGCAGTCGCGCCTTGTCGCCAGCGGCCCGCAGGTGGAGCGGATCGGCACGGCCCAGGCGATCATGCAGCGCGACCTCGCGCGGCTGCTGGCCCGCCTGCCCGACGCGCCCGAGCGGGCCGCGGTCGCCGCCGCGCTGACCGAGCTGCGCCGGCGCGTGCTGTCCGGCGCGCTGTCGGAGGCCCTCGCCGCCGCCGCCGCCGCCAGCGAGGCCGGGCGCGCGCAGGGGCGCGAGCTGGTCTACACCCTCAGCCGGGCCCGGGCGGTCACCGTCGACGCGGTGGCCATGCTGCGCGCCTCGATCGAGGCGGAGGGCGCGGCGCTGAGCGCGCGCACCCGCTCGCTCTACTCCCTCGTGGCGCTGCTCGGGCTGGTCGCCATGCTGGCCGGGGGCGCGGTCGCCTACGGCCTGGTGGAGCTTCTGCTGGCGCGGCGGCTGCGGATCGTGGACGAGAACCTGCACCGGATCGAGGAGGGCGACCTTTCCCCGCCCGGGCGCATGCCCGGCGGCGCGGACGAGATCGCCCGCATCGCCGCCGCCGTCGAACGCCTGCGCCTCGGGGTCGCCGAGCGCGCGCGGCTCGAGGCGGCGTTGCAGCGGCGGACCGAGGAGGCCGAGCGCCACGCCTCGGCCAAGAGCGAATTCCTGTCGATGATGAGCCACGAGATCCGCACCCCGCTCAACGCCGTGATGGGCCTGTTCGAGCTGATCGAGCGGTCCGACGCGCCGGAGCGCCAGCGGCGCCGCGCCGCGCATGGACGGATGGCGTCCGAGGGGCTCTACGACGTGCTGTCCAAGGTGCTCGACGCCTCGCGGCTGGAGGCCGGGCTGCTGGTGATCGAACCGCGCCAGGTGGAGACGGAGGCGCTGGTCGGCTTCCTGCGCGCCAGCCTCGAGGGCGCCGCGGCGGACAAGGGCGCCGGCGCGCGCTTCGCGGTGCGGACCGAGGGCGACCCGCCGCCCGAGATCCGCGCCGACGAGGTGCGCCTGCGCCAGATCCTGTCGAACCTGGTCGACAACGCGGTGCGCTTCTGCCCGGACGGCCGCGTCGAGGCGATCATCCGCCCGGCGCCCGGCGCGCCGGACTGGATCGAGTTCGAGATCCGCGACGACGGCCCGGGCATCCCGCCCGAGCTGCACGGCCAGGTGTTCGAGATGTTCCGCCAGGCCGAGGACGGGATCACCCGCGGCGCGGGCGGCAGCGGCCTCGGCCTCGCGATCAGCCGCGCGCTGGCCGAACTGATGGGCGGCGCGCTGACCCTGCGCAGCGCGCCGGGCGAGGGCGCGTCCTTCGCCCTGCGCCTGCCCGTCGACGCCGCCGCCTCGGCGAAACTGAGCGAGGCCGCGGAATGAGCATGGTCCTGGTGGTCGAGGACGACCCGTTCAGCCGCTTCACGATGACCGAGATGCTCGACGAGCTCGGCCACGCCACGCTCTGCGCCTCGAGCGGGGAGGAGGCGCTGCGGCTGCTGTTCGACCGGGCGCAGGATATCGGCGTGGTGCTGCTCGACATCCACATGCCGGGCGTCTCGGGGGCCGAGGTGGTGCGGGCGCTGCGCCGGAGCGACCTGAACCCGCCGCGCGACCTGCCGGTGCTGGCGGTGTCGGCCGACCCGCTGTGGCAGAGCCAGGCGCGGGTGCGCGCGGCCGGCTGCGACATCGCGCTGCCCAAGCCGGTCTCCCTCGGGGCGCTGAAACGCGCGCTGTCACGGGTGCTGGCGCCCTGAGCGCGACGACGCGGGCGCCTGGCGGCCACGGGGCGCCCCCGGCGGCCAAAGGGCGGCCTCCCGTCCACCGGGCGCGGCCGCGGGCGGGCCGAAAAGCTCCGCGCCGAGATGGACCGGGCCGAAATGGACCGCGCCGAGATGGACCGGGCCGAAATGGACCGGGTCGAGATGGACCGGGCCGGAAAGGGACAGGGCGAAAGAGGGACCGGCGGAAACGGGAAGTCCTGGGTCAGGACCGGCCCGAAGAAAACGGGCCGCGCCGACCGCGGGGCGGCGCGGCGGCCGCTCCCGCGCGCCCTCTCCGCCGCTCGAGGGGGCCGCCGCTGGAGGAGGAAGGCGGGCGCGGGACCCGATCCCCGCACGGCGCACCCTGCAAGGGCCGGTCCGACCGGGCGGAGGAGCGCGGCGCGGCTCGCCCCCCGGATCCGGCGGCGCGCCGGGCCGGGGACGGCCGCCCCCTCAGTGCACCCTGCCGGGGCCGGTCGATGTCGGGCAATCGCCCAGCTTCGGGCAGCCCTTGCAGCGCGCGAGATAGCCGGCCATGGCGCACAGGTCGTCGGGCCGCACGGGCTTGTGCAGCACCCAGGAGATCCCGGGCGCGACCTCGGCATGATCGCCCTCCCGGAACACGCTGGTGCCGGTGACGAGGAGGATCGGCGTCTCCGGGTGGCGGATCGCGATCACGTCCGAGAGCGACAGGGTCGACCTGCTGTGCAGGAAGAGGTCGAGGATCACGAGGTCGTAGCGGCTGGACAGCGAGCGCGCCTCGGCCTGCTCCAGCGTCGTGCAGACGTCGCAGGCGAAACCCGCGTCGGAGAGCGTCTCGTCCCAGAGGAACCCGAGGGGGCGATCGTCCTCGACGATCAGGGCGCGGGGCTGCTGCTCCGCGGCGCCGATGCAGGCGAGGTCAGCCATGCCGCCCGGCGGGCCGGGACCGCGCGCCGTGTCGCCGTTTCGTGGACATCTTTTTCCCCCGGGGCGTCCGCAGGACCGATCGCGACCCTTGAAGACGGAACACCGCTCATCAGATGTAAAATCCCGCGAGCTGGTTAAGAAACCCTTAAGGTTAAAATTTTCTCCTCTGGAGAACATCGGGGGCGCCGGGGGGGCGACGCCCCGGCGGCCCCTCTCGCGCCCCGTTCGGCCCGGGCGCGGTCAAGGCGTTTCGAATTGCGCGGGGACCGGCGGCGGCGGGAAGGGTCACGTTAAGGCCGCCATGCGCAGAACGGGCGTCCAGTGAACCGCCGCGCCGAGTCGCGGCCCCAGCCTGGTCGGACCGCATGAAGCGCCTCATCGAAGCCCTCGATCACCCCGCCTGGCTGTTCTCGGCCGAGGGGGACCTCGTGGCCGACAACGCCGCCGCGCGGCGACGCGCGGCCGGGCTCGGCCCGGGCGGCGGCGCGGGGGGCGACGCGGGGGGCGGCCCCGGCGGCGGCGCCCAGGCGGGCGGCGCCGACATCGCCGCCCGCCTGCGCGCCGCGGTCGACGCGGTGCGCCTCGGGGCCGGCCCGACGCCGATCGGCGACGGGGCGCCGGGCGATGAGACCCGGATCGGAGAGGTCGACTGGCTGAACCCGGACGATCCCGCGGCGGGCATCCTCGCGCAGCTCGCCCCCGGCGCGGCCGCGGACGGGGGCGCGGACGGGGGCGCGGGCGAGGGAGCGGGCGGCGGCGAGGACGCCCGGGCCCGTGCGCTCGAGGCGGAGCTCGACGCGATGCGCCGCCAGCTCGCCGGGTTCCGCAACATGGCCGACAGCGCCCCCGGCGCGGTCTATGAACGCGTGGACACCACCGACGGGCGCTGGATCTACACCTATCACAGCGCCGGGATGCCCGACCTGTTCGGCGTCACCGCCGAGGCGGTCGCGCAGGACGGGCGCGCGGTGTTCCGCAACATCGACCCGGCCGAGGTGCGCGAGATCGCCGCCAAGGCCGGCGCCGCGCGCCAGAGCGGCGAACAGTTCGAGCTGGTGATGAACGTGGCCCACCCGGAGCGCGGGCCGCGCTCGGTGCTGCTCAGCACCCAGCCCTTCCCGCAGCCCGACGGCTCCACCGTCTGGTACGGCGACATGGCCGACATCACCGCGCAGAAGGCCGCGGAACGGCGCGCGGCGCAGGCCGCCGCGGACGCGCGCCGCGCATGACCGCCTCAACCGCCTCGCCGACAACGCGCCCGGCGCGCTCTGGGAATACCGGCTGGACGCCGCGGGCGACGGGACGCTGGCCTATTTCAGCGCCAGCCTGCCGGACATGGTCGGGGTCGACGCGCCGAGCCTGCGCGCGGACCCGCGCGCGATCCTGCGCCACGCCGCGCCGGGCGAGGCGGAGCGGGTGCGCGAGGGGTTCGAGGCGGCCCGGCTGACCGGCGCCGCCTTCAGCTGCGCCTTCCGCCTCGATCACCCGCGCGGCGGCGCGCGGCAGCTGCTGCTCTCGGCCCAGCCCGCCGATCTCGGCGACGGGGTGACGGGCTGGTACGCCAACCTGCTCGACATCACCCGCCAGGCCGAGACCGAGGCCCGCGCCGCCCACGCGGCCGAGGAGGTGGCCGAGCTGAACCAGCGCCTCGCCATCCTCGCCGATTCCGCCCCCGCCGCCCTCTACGAATTCCGCGTGGACGAGGACGGGCGCGCCGAGTTCCCCTTCTTCACCGCCCGGATGCCCGAGCTGATGGGCCTGCGCCCCGAGGCCGTGTCGGCCGACGGCCGCTCGGTCTTCGACGCGGTGCATCCCGACGACCTGCCGAAGGTGGAGGCGGAGACCGAGCGCTCGCGCCTGACCATGCAGCGGTTCTCGCAGACCTTCCGCACCCGCGACGGCGAGCGGTGGCTGAGCGCGACCGCCCAGCCCGTGCGGCAGGAGGGCGGCGCGGTGCGCTGGTTCGGCTTCATGTTCGACGCGACCGAGCGGATCGAGGCCGAGCGCCGCGCGGCCGAGGCCGACGACGCCCTGCGCCGCGCCCATGCGCGCTTCCTGCTGATGGCCGAACACGCCCCGGGCGCGATCTTCGAGCTGCGCCTCGGCGAGGACGGGCGGCTGCGGTTCAAGTTCTTCAGCCCGCGGCTCGAGGAGCTCCTCGGCATCCCGCGCGACCGGCTGCGCCGCGCCGCCGGGGCCGCCTTCGACACCATCCCGCCCGGGGACCGCGCCGAGGTCGCCGCCGCCGTCGCCGCGGCGATGGAGGCCGGCGCCCCGACCGCGTTCCGCCACCGGGTGCTGCATCCCGCGCTGGGCGAGCGCTGGATTCACGTCTCGCTCAGCCCCAACGGGCGCGACGACGACGGCGTGATCGCCTATGGCAACGCCATCGACGTGACCGACGACATCCGCCGCGAGACCGAGCTGCGCGAGGCCCATGCCCTGGCCGAGCGGATGCGCCGCGAGAACGAGCGCCAGGCCCTGCATGACGGGCTGACCGGCCTGCCCAACCGCCGCAGCTATGACCGGGAGACCGAGCGCCGCGCCGCCGCCGGGGACCGGGCGGGGACGATCGTGCGCATCGATCTCGACTATTTCAAATCGGTCAATGACACGCTGGGGCACGAGGCCGGCGACGCCGTGCTGCAAAGGGTCGCCGACGTGCTGCGGGCCTGCCTCGGCCCCCGCGATTTCGCCGCGCGCATCGGCGGCGACGAATTCTCGCTGCTGCCTGACCCGGCGCGCGCGCTCGACGACGTCTGCGCGCTGATCGAGCGGGTGCGGACCGAGCTTGCGCCCCCCTTCTTCTTCGAGGGCCGCCAGTGCCGTTTCGGCGCCAGCTTCGGCATCGCGCGGACCGAGGACATGACGCGCGAGGCCGCCGACCTGCCGGTCTTCGCCGACGCCGCGCTCTACCGCGCCAAGGCGCTGGGTCGGAACCGGCTGGAGCTGTTCACCCCCGAGCTGCGCCGCGACATCCTCGAGGAACGGCAGCTGGCGGTGGAGCTGCACGAGGCGCTGGAGCGCGACGCGTTCGAGCCGTGGTTCCAGCCGCAGTTCTCGGCCCGCGACCACGGCCTTGTCGGGGTCGAGACGCTGCTGCGCTGGCGGCGCCCGGACGGTCGGGTGCTGACGCCCGAAAGCTTCATGCACGTGGCCGCCCAGCTGCGCATCGTGCCGGAGATCGACCGGATCATGATGCTCAAGGCCGGCGCGGCCCTGACCCGCTGGCGCGAGGCGGGCGTGACGGTGCCGAAGATCAGCTTCAACGTCAGCTCGGGCCGGATGCAGGACCCGGACGTGGTGGACCTGGCGAAGCAGGTCGCGGGCCAGGGCGTGCGGGTGACGTTCGAGCTGCTGGAATCGATCCTGGTGGAGGAGGAATCGGACGCCTTCCGCTTCCATCTCGACAAGGTGCGCGAGGCCGGGATCGAGATCGAGATCGACGATTTCGGCTCGGGCCACGCGTCCATCATCGGCCTGATGCAGATCGCGCCGACGGCGCTGAAGATCGACCGGCGGATCGTGACCCCGGTCGCGCGCGAGGCCCGGTCGCGCAAGCTGGTCCGCGCGATCGTGGAGATCGCCGAGACGCTGGGCATCGGCACGGTCGCCGAGGGGGTCGAGACGGCCGAGCAGGCGCGGATCCTTCGAGAGATGGGCTGCGACGTGCTGCAGGGCTTCCACTTCTCGCGTCCGCTGGACGAGGCGAAGCTGGCGGAAGCGGCCCGGGGCTGGCGGGTTCGCGCGGCCTGATCCCCGGCGTCCGCTCCCGGCCCCGCCCGGTCAAGTCCCCGGCCCCGGCCCGGAGCGGGAGGGGGAACATGCGTGCAATTGCTCTGACACCGGCGTCGATGGTGGTCGGCCGCGGCGCGCCCGGCGACGGGCATGGCCGCACCGTCGGCCATGCGCTCACGCTGCCGCCGAAAGAAGCCGCGCCCTGCCTTCGCGCCCGCCTCGACGCAATCCCCACACCGCCGATGCAGGAATACGACGAGCGCGACAGTGAAGGGCGTCTTGCCTCCCTGGCCAAGGCTCTGCGCCTCGACATCCGGCGCGTCCCCATCACGCCCGCGGGCCCCGGATCGCCCCGGGACGAAGACATCGCCGCCAAGCTGATTGCGGACGCCGCAGCGCCTGAAGCGCGGGGACAGGGGGGCGAGCATCCCCTGCACCCCTCTCAGGAACCGACACGGGGTCCAGGGCGCGCACAAATCGCATGATTCCCGCCCGGGCCTGCCCCGAGGCTCCAATGGGGGGCAAATCCCTGCCCGCCTGTGCGGGGACCGGCGCGGAGAAGGCACGTCACACCGCCGCTCATCCCCCACCGGCATCAACAGCCCGCGGCGTTCGAGGGGGACGATCGCGGGGGAACCATCCAGACAACAAAAAACCCCTTAAGGATCGACACCTTAAGGGGCTTTATGGCGGAGAGACAGGGATTCGAACCCTGGGTGGAGTCACCCCCACAACGGTTTTCGAGACCGCCCCGTTCGACCACTCCGGCACCTCTCCGCAGAAGGCTTCGTGGCCTGTGGCGCGTCATGTATCGTCGTGCCGCGCGGCTTGCAACCCCGTTTTCGACCCGAGGCGCGGAAGGCGCCGAGAAACCGCGCCTCCCCCGCCCCGGCAGGACCTCAGCCCTTGCCGATCATCGTGCCGCCGCCATGCACCGTGAACAGCTCCAGCAGCACCGCGTGCGGGGCCCGGCCGTCCAGGATCACCACCGCGCCGCAGCCCTTCTCGATCGCCGAGAGCGCGGTCTGCGTCTTGGGGATCATCCCGCCCGCGATCACGCCGTCCTCGGTCATCTTGCGCACGTCCTCGGCCGACAGCTTGGTGACCACGTCGCCCGAGGCGTCCTTGACGCCCGAGACGTCGGTCAGCAGCAGCAGGCGGTCCGCCTTCAGCGCGCCCGCGATGGCGCCCGCGGCGGTGTCGCCGTTGACGTTGTAGGTCTCGCCGTTGCGGCCCACGCCGACGGGGGCGATGACGGGGATGTAGTCGTTCTGCGCGAAGGCCTGCAGCACGCCCGGGTTCACCTCCACCGGCTCGCCGACGAAGCCGAGGTCGAGCGCCTTCTCGATGTTCGAATCCGGGTCCTTGTGAGTCTTCAGCGCCTTCTCGCAGACCAGCAGGTTGGCGTCCTTGCCCGACAGGCCCACGGCCTTGCCGCCCTGCCCGTTGATGGCCTGGACGATGGCCTTGTTGATGCGGCCCGCGAGGACCATTTCCACGACCTCGACCGTCGCCTCGTCCGTGACGCGCAGGCCCTGCACGAACTCGGATTCGATGGCGAGACGCTTGAGCATCTGCTGGATCTGCGGCCCGCCGCCGTGGACGACCACGGGATGCACGTTGCACTGCTTCATCAGCACGATGTCGCGGGCGAAGCGGCGCATCGCGTCGTCGTCGCCCATGGCGTGGCCGCCGAATTTCACCACCACGGTCGCGCCGTCATATCGCTGGAGATAGGGCAGCGCTTCGGAGAGGGTGCGGGCGGTGGCGATCCAGTCGCGTTTCATGGCGGCGGATTTCTCCATGGGAACAGACCTTCTGAAAGGACGGGCGGGTTCGCTGAAGTCTTACCCCGCGCGGGGGGCGGAGGAAAGCGCGCCGCGCCGCGCGCCCGTGCGGCGGCCCGCGCCGCCCCCCTCCCGGCGCCGCCATGCGGCACGCCGTTCCGCGGCGCTTGACCGCGGACGCCCGCCCGGTTTCTGATCCTCGCCATGACAACGCCCGCATCCCCCCCGCGCCTGTTCTACGGCTGGATCGTCGTCGCCGTGGCCTTCGCGACCATGGGGGTCGCCATCACCGCCCGCACCGGGCTGTCGCTTCTGTACCCCGAGCTGATCGACGAATTCGGCTGGTCCTCGGGCGCCGCGGCGGGGGCGATCGGGGCGGGGTTCTTCGTCTCCACCGCCATCCTGCCGGCCGTCGGCTGGATGATGGACCGCTACGGCCCGCGCCTGACGCTGCCCGTGGGGGCCTGCCTCGTGGCCGCGGGCTACGTGCTGCTGACGACCGCCGACAGCCTGCCGGCGCTCTATGTCGCGGTGGGCGGCTTCGCGGTCACCGGGTCCATGGCGATGAGCTACATCGCCCATTCCATGTTCCTGCCCAACTGGTTCGTGCGCCGCCGCGGGCTGGCGGTGGGGCTGGCGTTCTCGGGCGTCGGGGTGGCGGGGATCGGCCTCTTGCCGCTGATGCAGTGGGGGATCGACACCTATGGCTGGCGCGACGCGGCGCTGGCCATGGCGGCGCTGATCGTGGCGGTCATCGTGCCGATCAACGCGATCTTCCAGCGCCGGAGCCCGCAGGAGATGGGGCTGCAGCCCGACGGCGACCCCGCGCCCCTGCCCGGCGCCGCCCCCGCCGACGACCTGGTGGTGGACCGCGCCTGGGCCGAGACGGAGTGGACCCTGCGCCTTGCGATGCGCACCACCCGGTTCTGGTGCGCCTCGGGCGGGTTCTTCCTGGGCCTGTTCATCTGGTACGGCATCCAGATGCACCAGACGCGGTTCCTGGTCGACGCGGGCCTGGCGCCGGAGCGCGCCGCCACGGCGCTCGGCCTCGTCGCCTTCTGCGGCATCTTCGGGCAGATCGGCGTCGGCGCGCTGTCGGACCGGATCGGGCGCGAGCCGTGCTGGGGGATCGCCGGGGCAGGCTTCGCCATCGCCTCGGCCGCCTTCCTCGGCTTCGCCGAGACGGGGGACGAGCGGCTGGTCTGGCTCGCCGTCGCGGCGCAGGGGCTGATGGGCTACGGGCTGGCCTCGATCTTCGGGGCGGTGGCGACCGAGCTCTTCGCCGGGCCGCGCCTCGCCTCTATCTTCGCGGCGATCAGCGTGTTCGGCAATTTCGGCGGCGGCGCGGGGGCCTGGGCGATGGGCGCGCTGCATGACCTGACCGGGGATTACCGGGCGGGCTTCGCGCTGTGCATCGTCGCCTCGATCGGCTCGGCCGTCCTGATCTGGGCCGCGGGGCCGGGCAAGGTGCGCCGCGTGGCGGGGCGGCGGCGGGCCTGAAACCGGCCCGATCCATCGCCGTTAACGGCGCGGAAGGCGATTCGCCCCTATCCCGACGCATCTGCGGCCTGTGCGGAGGGATGGACGGTCCCCCCGCGGCGGGCCTCACCGAGTGCGGAACGGAAGGGACGGACCCATGGCGGCCAGCGCGGTGCAGTCGATCGACACGAGCGGCGCGCGGGCGCGTCCCCCGGCGCCGGGCATGGACGGCGCGCCGCCTGGCGAAGCGCCCGACACGGCGCCGGCGCGGGCGAAACCGCTGCGCCAGTTCCTGCGCACCGTCACCCCTACCGGCCGCGCCCGCCCGTTCGAACGCTCCGAGATCATCGTCTCCAAGACCGATCCCAAGGGGATCATCACCTACGCCAACGACGTGTTCCTGCGCGTCGCCCAGATGGAGGAGGAGACCGCCCTCGGCGCCCCCCATTCCATCGTCCGCCATCCCGACATGCCGCGCTGCGTCTTCAAGCTCCTCTGGGACCGAGTCTCGGCGGGGGAGGAGATCTTCGCCTACGTCCTCAACCTCGCCAGCTCCGGCGACCATTACTGGGTGCTCGCGCACGTGACCCCCAGCTGGGGGCCGGACGGGAAGATCGTCGGCTACCATTCTTCGCGCCGCGCGCCGCGCGACAACGCGGTGGAGGTCGCCGCCGGGCTCTACAGGCAGCTCAAGGCGGTCGAGGACGCGGCGGGCGGCAAGGCCGACGGCATGGCCCGCGGGGCCGCCGCGCTGGGCGATTTCCTGAAAGAAAAGGGGCTGAGCTACGATGAGCTCGTCTTCTCTCTCTGACGCCGCCCCCCGCGTCGGGGCGGCGCTCGGGGCCCTCGCCCTCGCCGCGCTCGCCGCCGCCGGGGCCATGGGCCAGGCCGCGCCCTGGATCGCGCCCGCCATCGGCGCGCTGATCTGCGCCCTCGCCGCCCTCGCCCCCCGCGCCCGCGCCGCCGAAACCCCGGCCGAGCAGGCCGAGCGGGCCGAGCGCCGGGAGGGCCGCCGCGTCATGGACCGGGAGATCGACCGCATCGCCGCGGTGCTCGACGCCGCCGCGAAGGGCGATCTCGAGGCGCGGCTGGCCCCCCTGCCCCGGGACGCCCACGCGCGGGAGATGGCGCTGAACCTCAACCGCACGCTCGACATCGCCGACGCCTTCGTGCGCGAGGTCGGCGGCACCCTGACCGCGGTGGCGCGGGCCGAGCATCACCGCCGCCTGCTGCCGCACGGCTTCAAGGGCGATTTCGCCCGCGTCGCCGCACAGGTCAACGACGCCACCATCCAGATGAGCGACCGCGTCGCCCATTTCACCGAGCTGACGGCGCAGTTCGAGGCCCGCGTCGTGGCGGTGTCCGAGGCGGTGACCTCCTCGGCCGCGCGGCTCGAGGACACCGCGCGGGGGGTGTCGAACACGGTCGAGCGGGCGCAGAACGGCGCCCGCGCCATCGACGGCTCGGCCGAGGCCGCGCGCGGCAACGTCGAATCCGTGGCCGTCTCGGCGCAGGAGATGGACGGGGCGATGGCCGCCGTCTCGGGACGCGCCGACCGCAGCGCGGGGATGGCCGACAAGGCGGTGGCCGAGACCCGCGCCGCCGCGCAGGCGGTCGAATCCCTCTCCGCCGCCGCCACCCGCATCGACGAGGTGGTGCAGATGATCAAGGGCGTGTCGGACTACACCAAGCTGCTCGCCGTCAACGCCAGCGTCGAGGCGGCGCGCGCCGGCGACGCGGGCAAGGGCTTCGCGGTGGTCGCGGCCGAGGTGCAGGCCCTCGCCACCCAGTCCGCCGACGCGACGCGCGAGGCGGCGGACCAGATCAAGGCGGTGCAGACCGGGGTGCAGTCCGCGGCCTCGGCGATGACCTCGGTCTCGGCCACCATCGACGCGCTGGCCGAGACGGCCAAGGCCACGACCCAGGCGGTGAACGGCCAGCGGGAGGAGATCCGCGGCGTCGCCGCCAACATGGACGACGCCGCCCGCAGCTCGCGCGATGTCGCCGGGCACGTGCGCGACGTCTCGGGCGCCATCACCGCGACGGAGCAGGCCGCGCGCGAGGTGCTGGCCGCGGCCCACCAGCTCAACGAACAGGCGGCCGACCTGCGGATGGAGCTCGAGACCTACCTCGCCGCCGCCAAGGCGGCCTGAACCGGCCGCCGCGCCAGCGATGCCGCGCTGCAGCGGCGAAGCGCTTGCCCGCCGTCATATATCTGTCATCATGAATTCACGAATGCGGGCCGACGCCCGCAACGTCAGACCACAGGACTTGCCGACCGCCGTATTTCCCCGCCGCTGAAAGGACCCGCCATGGCCCGCATTCTCGCCGCCGCGCTCGCGCTCGCCCTCGTTTCGACGGCGGGGCCCCTACCGGCCCAGGAGCGGCCGCGGGACATGACGGCGGAGCTCGACTCCAACGGCCACGCGCAGACCTGCAAGCATTTCGCCAACCGCGCCCGGTTCCGCCACCTCGCCCCCGCGCATCTCGTCGCCGCGGCCGAGGCCTGCCCCGAGGCGCTGGCACGCGCGGGCGAGCCCGCCGCCGACGCGCTGCTGGACGGGCTGACGCGGCTGCGCCTCACGGTGCGGGAGATGAACACCACCCGCCTCTACGGCCGCCCCGACCCGGGGCCGCGCGCCTTCCCGGTGGCGGCCGCCAACGGCGCCTGGGCCGCCGCCTCGGCCCCCGGCCGCCCGGTCTCGCGCAGCGGCGAGTACCTGATCGCGCGGGAAATGGGCGTCCTCGCCGCCCTGCGCGCCTGGCGCGCCGTCGACTGACCCAAGCCGACTGACCCCAGCCGACTGAGCCCAGCCGACCACCCCGCGCAGGCTGGGGTCCGCCCGAGGCCTGACCGGCGGCACAGACCCCGCCACGGCCGGGCCCCGCCGCCCCGCGCGCCGCCCGGCCAGGGGCCGCCGCGCGCCCGCGCCGCCCCCCGCCCGTCCGCCGCGCCATGCGCGCCGCGTCCCCGGCGCGCCCTTGCGCCGCCGCGGCGCCCGCGCCGACTGCAAGGCGCCCCCCGGCGTGATCCCCGCGGCGGGCCCCATGGCAGGCCCCGCGGCGTAGAGGCCCACGGAATCCCCTTGACCTCGCCCCCCCGCCCCTGTTCAACGCCAGCGTCCCGAACCCTGTCCGGAGCTTCCGATGGATGAGCAAAAAAACCTGATCTTCGCCGCCGGCCTCAGCCTCCTGGTGGTCGTGGTCTGGTTCTTCCTGTTCCCGCCCCAGGAGCCGCCCGCGCCCCAGCAGCAGGCCGCCGTCGAACAGGGCGCCGCCCCGTCCACCGGCGCCGCGCCGCAGATGCAGGCCGCGGACGCCGCCGCGCCGGTCACCCGCGCCGACGCCCTGGCCCGCTCCTCGCGCGTCGAGATCAGCACCCCCCGCCTCTCCGGCTCCATCGCCCTCAAGGGCGGGCGGATCGATGATCTGCACCTGCTGGACTACAAGACCTCGCTCGACGAGGACGCGGACACGGTCACGCTGCTCTCGCCCATCGGCGCCCAGCACCCGTTCTACGCCGTCTACGGCTGGCTTCCGACCGCCGAGACCCCGGTCAAGACCCCCGGCCCGAACACCGAGTGGTCGCTGGCCTCCGGCGGGACCCTCGGCGTCGACGCGCCCGTGACGCTGGAATGGGACAACGGCGAAGGCCAGGTGTTCCAGCGCCAGGTCTCGGTCGATGAGAACTACATGTTCACCATCCGCCAGACCGTGCAGAACAACGCCGAGGCGGCGATCACCCTCGCGCCCTACGGCTATGTCGCCCGCCGCGGCGACCCGGACACGGTGAACTTCTACATCCTGCACGAAGGCGCGGTGGGCAAGTTCGACGGCACCCTGCACGAATTCGACTACGACGACATGCAGGACTTCGACGGCGTCGGCGGCCCGGGCGAGCGCCAGCAGGCGGTCGCCGCCAACGAATCCGGCTGGCTCGGCTTCACCGACAAGTACTGGATGGCGACCCTCGTGCCCGATCCGGGCCAGCGCTTCGACGGCGTGTTCAAATACGCCCAGCTCGGCCAGTCCCACGAATACCGCACCGAGATGCGCATGCCCCCGGTGCAGGTCGCGGCCGGCGCCTCGGCGACCTCCTCGACCCATCTCTTCGCCGGCGCGAAGGAACTGCCGACGGTCGACGCCTATGCCGACAGCATCGCGCCGGGCTTCGACGACTCGATCGACTGGGGCTGGTTCTTCTTCCTGACCAAGCCCATCGCCCACGTGCTCGTCTGGCTCAACGGCCTGATCGGCAACATGGGCGTGTCGATCATCGTCCTGACCTTCCTGATCAAGGCCGCGCTCTTCCCGCTCGCCTACAAGTCCTACGTCTCCATGTCGAAGATGAAGAAGCTCCAGCCGGAGATGGAGAAGATCAAGGAGCGCTGCGGCGACGACAAGGTGAAACTGCAGCAGGAGATGATGGCCCTCTACAAGAAAGAGAAAGCCAACCCGGCGGCGGGCTGCCTGCCGATCCTGCCGCAGATCCCGATCTTCTTCTCGCTCTACAAGGTGCTGTTCGTCACGATCGAGATGCGGCACGCGCCGTTCTTCGGCTGGATCCAGGACCTCTCGGCCCCGGACCCGTCCTCGATCCTCAACCTGTTCGGCCTGCTGCCCTTCGATGCGCCGGACCCGTCGAGCTTCCTCGCGATCTTCTCGCTCGGCGTGTTCCCGATCCTGCTCGGCATCTCGATGTGGGCGCAGCAGAAGCTGAACCCGGCCCCGACCGACGCCACGCAGGCGACGATCATGGCGTGGATGCCCTGGGTGTTCATGTTCATGCTCGGCCAGTTCGCCTCGGGCCTCGTGATCTACTGGGTCGCGAACAACACCATCACCTTCCTGCAGCAGTACCTGATCATGCGCTCCCAGGGGGTGGAGGTGGACTTCTTCGGCAACGTGAAGAAGAGCTTCAAGCGAAAGCCCAAGGCCGACGCCAAGGGCTGACCGCCCTGCCCCGCATGAAAAAAGCGCCCCGGCCGGAAACGGCCGGGGCGCTTCGCTTTCCGGGCGCCGCCTGCGCGGATCAGCGGCCGAACTTGCCCTGGAAGGTGGCCTTGCCGAGGGCGGTGGCGTTGATCATGAAGCCGTGGACCGCCTTCGACGCCCCCTCGGGCACGTCCAGCTTTTCGGAGGGCAGCGCGTAGAGGGTGAAGTCATAGCGGTGCGCCGCGTCCCCCTCGGGCGGGCACGGGCCGCCCCAGGCGGCGGCGTAGTCGTTGACCAGCATCCGCGCGCCGCCGGGCAGGCCGTCGCCCCCCCCCGCGGCCCCGGCGCCCTTCGGCAGCTCCGACACCCCGGCCGGAATGTCGAGCACGATCCAGTGCCAGAACCCCGCCCCGCCGGTCGGCGCGTCGGGGTCATGCACCATCAGCGCGAAGCTCTGCGTGCCCTCGGGCGGATCGGTCCAGGCCAGGGCGGGCGAGACATTGGCGCCGGTGCAGCCGGAGCCGTCGAACACCTGCTCCATCGCCACGGTCGCGCCCGGCGCGATGTCGGGGCTGGAGAGGTCGAACGCCGCGGCGGGCGCCGCCGCCGCGGCGGCGAGCCCGACGACCAGAAATGCAGATCTGAACCTGAGATGAGTCCTCGAATTTTGAATACTTGAGCAGGGCGTCGGTGTACGTCCTGACGACTCGGTTAATACACGAGATTTAAGGTGATTCTGGGGCGAAGCCTTCCCTAACGTCACGGTTTCAACGGGAAATCTTTTCCACGCCGCGGGGCACGCCGCGGTTGACCGCGCCCCCACGCATCGGTCCTGATGGAGACCGGCCGCGCAGAACGCTGTTTCGCAAAAGCGTCATCCCCCGCGGCCCCGACAGGAGGTAACACCCATGCTTCGCATCGCCGCCCTCGCGGCCGCGGCCCTTATCGCCGCCCCGGCCCTGGCCGAGAACCGCATCGACCTGACCCGCCCCGACGCGCCCGAGCTGGCCGCCTACGGCCCCCACGCCGTGGCCCAGCGCACGCTGAGCGTCACCGACCCGGGCCGCCTCGACGTGCTGAACGTCAAGGACGGCGCCCGCCCCACCTATGACCGCACGCTGGCGCTGGAGGTCTGGCACCCCACCGCGGCGAAGATGGCCCCGACGCCCTACGAGGTCACGCTGCGCGACGGCGAGACCACGGCGATGATCGTGGGCAAGGCGCAGCGCGACGCGCCGCCGGACATGTCGGGCGCGCCCTACCCGCTGGTCATCATCTCGCACGGCTACCCGGGCAACCGCTTCCTGATGGGGCATCTCGGCGAACAGCTCGCGTCCCGCGGCTATGTCGCCGTGTCCATCGACCATACCGACAGCACCTATTCCGACCAGGCCGCCTTCGGCTCCACCCTCTACAACCGCCCGCTCGACCAGATGTTCGTGCTCGACGCCGTGGCGAAGATGGCCGGGGCGGGCGGGCCGCTCGAGGGGCTGGTGGATGCGTCCAATGCCGGGCTGATCGGCTATTCCATGGGCGGCTACGGGGCCGTCATCTCCTCGGGCGCCGGGATCACCCAGGCGGGCGTGGACCTGGTGTTCGGCGCCCCCGAGGGGATCCTCTCGCGCCACATGACCGGCGCGGAAGAGCACGAGGCGCTGATCGATGAGCGCCTGAAGGCCGTGATCGCCATCGGCCCCTGGGGGATGGAGCTTGGCCATTACGGCCAGACCGGGCGCTTCTGGGACGCGGAGGGGCTGGCGGGGATCCGCAAGCCGATCCTGTTCATGGCCGGCTCCGCCGACGCCACCTCGATCTACGAGACCGGCATCAAGGCGATCTACGACGGCGCCGTGAACGCGCCGTATCGCGGCATGGTGGTGTTCGAGAACGCCGGCCACAACGCCGCCGCCCCGATGCCCGCCCCGGAGGAGAGCTGGGCGATGTCCGAGAAGCTCGGCTGGGCGCCCTTCGCCCATTACGCCGACGCGGTCTGGGACACTGTGCGCATGAACGACATCGCCCAGCACTTCGCGACCGCCTTCATGGACCTGCACCTGAAGGGCGACGCCGACAAGGCCGCCTATCTCGACCTGGTCGAGGACGGCGGCGCCGCGACCTGGGCGAAGGAGAAGGACGGGACCCCGAAGGAGGGGCACACCTACTGGACCGGCTTCGCCAAGGACACGGCCAACGGCCTGCTGTTCCTGACCGACCGCGAGTGACGCGGGCCTGACGCGACGGCGAGGCGGCGGGCGCCGCCGCCTCGCATCCCGGGCCGATCCGGGCTATGGAAGGGCCGAGACGCCACCCGCGCCCCGGAGCCCGCTTCCATGACCATCCTCAACGCCATTTTCCGCCACCCGGTGAAGGCCGTGGGCGGCGAGAGCCTGCCCTCGGCGACGCTGGCGGCGGGCGAGACGCTGCCGGGCGACCGCCGCTTCGCCGTGCTGCACGACCACTCGCGGCTCGAGGCGGACAGGGAGGGCTGGGCCCGCTGCACCACCTTCCTGCGCGGCGCCGCGATCCCGTCCCTGATGGCGGTGACCAGCCGCGGCGCACCGGGCGGCGCCATCACCTTCCAGCACCCGGACCTCGCGCCCCTGTCGGTCGATCTCGACACGGCGGAGGGCGAGGCGGCGTTCCTGGCGTGGATGGACCCGCTGGTCCCCGCGGGGGCGCCCCGCCCCGCCGCGCTCCACCGCGCGGATCGCGGGATCACCGACAGCCGCGACAAGGGCATGGTGACGGTGATGTCGGACGCGTCGCTGGCCGCGCTCGGCGCCGCGATGGGGCTGGCGATGGACCGGGGCCGGTTCCGCGGCAACCTGTGGATCGGCGGCCTGCCCGCGTGGCGGGAGATGGCGCTCGCGGGCGCCCGCCTGAGCATCGGCGGCGCGGTGCTGGCGCTGCACGGGCCGGTGGAGCGGTGCTCGGCCACCCTCGCCAACCCCGCCACGGGGCGGCGCGACGCGGACGTGCTGCGGGGGCTCGAAAAAGCCACCGGCGCGATCGATTTCGGCATGAAGGCCACGGTGCTGGAGGCGGGCCAGATCCGCGCCGGCGACGCGGTGGAAATCCTCTGAGAAGGGCGAAGCGATGAAGATGCAGTTCCAGGTGAACGCCCCCGTGGACCCCGAGCTCGAGGAGCGCGGCCGCAAGCTGTTCGCGGGCGAGGTCGACTTCCTGAAGGGCGTGGTGGCGATGGACGGGCTGCCGCCGGGGGACCGGCCGGAGTTCTGCTTCGCCGGGCGCTCGAACGTGGGCAAGTCCTCGATCATCAACGCGGTGACCGGGCGCAAGGCGCTGGCGCGGACCTCCAACACCCCGGGCCGGACGCAGGAGATCAACTTCTTCGACCTCGCCGGCAAGGCCTGGCTGGTGGACGTCCCCGGCTACGGCTTCGCCGAGGCGCCGGTGGACGTGGTGCGCAAGTGGCAGACCCTGCTGAAGACCTACCTCTCGGGCCGCCAGAACCTGCGCCGGGTCTTCGTGCTGGTCGATGCGCGCCACGGGATCAAGCCGGTGGACCACGAGATCATGGAGCTTCTCGACCGCGCGGCCGTCAGCTTCCAGTGCGTGCTGACCAAGGCGGACAAGGTGAAGGGCGGCGCGCTCGACAAGGTGCTGGGCCAGGTGCAGACCGAGCTGGGCAAGCACGTGACGGCCTACCCGGAGATCCTGGTGACCTCCTCGGCCCGGGGCGACGGGCTTGAGCTTCTGCGCGCCGCGGCGGCGAGCCTGCTGGAGAGCTGAGCGGCGGGGGCGGCGCCCCTTCCCCGGCCCCGAAATGCAAACCGCCCGCGCCGGGATCCCGGCGCGGGCGGTTTTCGCTTGCGCGGCGCGGCCCCGAGGGGCCGGACCGTCAGGCCCTGGTCGCGGCGCGGCGGCGGCGCAGGAAGGCCAGGCCGCCCAGCGCGGTCAGCAGCATCGGGGCCGCGGCCGGAACCGGGACCTCGGTGACGCGCAGGTAGAGCTGGACGCTGTGGATGTGCATCTTGACCGAGGAGGACAGCTCCGACGCCAGGATGGTCGACACGTTGCCGGTCAGCAGCGAGGTGTTGAGCTGGTAGATCGCCCAGGACTGCGCGGTGCCCGCGGTGTTCGAGGCGAGCAGCACGATGGCCGCCTCGGTCGCGTCGCCGATCGAGGAGACGTCGTAGACGCCGATGTCGCTGGCGCTGGCGGCGAGCACGTCGACCTCGAAGGTCGCGTCGACCGCGCCGTAGGCCGACCAGGTCAGCGTGTTCGGGCCGTCGGGCAGGCGGTTGCCGGACTCGGGCGCCAGTTCGGCAACCAGGTCCCAGTCCCTGAAGCCGGCGAAGCCGCCATTGCCGTTGACCAGCGCCTCGTTGCCGGTGTCGTCGCCGACCACGATCATCGGGTCGCTCTGACCCGCGTCGTCCACCCAGACGCCGGCGCAGTCGATGGAGTTGGAGATGCCGTGTTCATAACCCGGCGTCGGACCGAACGAGCACGCCCCGGCGCCCGTACCTTCGCCGATCGGAACGGCGGAGGCGCCGTCGGCGCCGCCGATCAGGATCGCGGCGGAGAGCGCGGCCGAAGCGGCGAGCCAGGAGAGCGATTTCATGTTCCGGTACCCCATCTAAATCAGTCGGGCGCGCTGTCTTCCGCCAGGACACGTGGAGGACGCTGCGCCAAGAATCTTCATATCGCACACGCACAAATGTTCGCGTCTTTTTAGGGAAAAATCAAGCACGTTGGCGGAGCGCAGCCAATGGTTTAACCCTGATCGCGCGCGCAACCGCGGCGCGCCGCAACATGACCGAAAGCTGAAAGGGCCCGGCGCTCCGCCGGGCCCTTCCGCGTCTCTTCGAAGGTCCCGCTCAGACGCAGAGACACTCCGTGAAGCTCTCGTACTCCACCCCGTAGATGAAGTTCTGGTAGTTGGTTTCCTCGCCGGTCGCCGGGTCGATGGTCTGGATCGGGGCCAGGATCAGGCCGACCAGGTCGCCCTCGCCCGCCTCGTAGCCCTCGCCGAGCGCGATGGCCTCGTCCACGATCTCCTGGGCGTCGGCGTCGATGAAGGACAGGACGCCGTCCAGGTACCCGTCGGTCAGGTTCCAGATCGCGGTCTGGATCGAGTCGTTGGAGTAGCCCTGCCCGAGGAAGTCCTGGTTGAGGATGTAGGTCACCAGGTCGAGGTTGAAGTAATTCTCGACATACTGGCCCAGCGACACGTCGGTCTCGTCCGCCAGGAACAGCTCCGAGGTCAGGGCGACGCCGCTCAGGACCTCGCCGTTGATGTCCACGCAGTAGACGTCGGTGCTGTCCGTGCGCTCGAACCGCGAGAAGCCCGGGGCCACCACGTCGACCTCGAACAGGCCGCCCTCGGACGACACGTCGGTGACCGTGAACTCCACGAGGTCCGGCTTGATCTCGTTGATGTCCTCGAGCGTCTTGATGTTGTCGGCGCAGATCATCAGGCTCACCGTCGCCGTGGCGGACCCGCCCTCGGCGGTCTCGGCGGTGTAGGTGAAGCTGTCCATGCCCATCGTGTTGAACTCGAGCGAAGCCCACACGTCGACGCCGTCATAGGTGACGGTGCCGTCGGCGTTGATGGTCAGCGACGCGCCCGCCCCGGTGGTCACGGTGTCGCCGGCCGAAACCGCCACGCCGTTGATCTCGGTGATGGTCAGGCCCGCGTCGTCATTCGCCAGCACGTCGAGGGTCGGCGCCACGGTCCAGCAGAACGAGGCGCTGTCATCGGTGACGTTCGGGTCGACCACGACCGAGCTGAGGTCGTAGAGGCCCGCATCGACGTCGCGCAGGTGCTCGCCCACGCCGAGGGTGAAGGTGTCGGACAGGCCCGCCGCGTTCACGTCCGAATCCGCGGCCTCGCCGGCCAGGTTCTGGATCGTGGTCACGTAGGTGACCGGGATGTCGGAGATCTGGATCGCGTAATCCCCGGCCTCGAGCCCGTCGAACAGGTAGAAGCCGTCCGCGTCCGTCACCACGGTGATGCCGGTGGCGACGCCGTTCTTGATCAGCTCGACGGTGATGCCGGCGACGCCGACCTCGCCCGCGTCCTGGGCGCCGTTGCGGTCCTCGTCCAGCCAGACGCGGTCGCCGAGCGAGCCGAGCTGGTCGGTGAAGTCGCCCGAAGACCCGCCGATCTTCAGCGAGCCCTCGCGCGCGCCGCCCTCTTCGCCCACGGACATGTAGCGCAGGCCGAAATCCATGTTGGCGAAGTCTTCGATCGTCACGTCGCCCGAGGTGGACGAGATGATAAAGCTGGTGTCGCGGACGTCGTCCTTGCCGATGCCCTGGGTGCCGAACTCCACCCCGCCGTCGAAGGCGCCGTAGGTCTTGACCACCTCGCCGTTCAGGTTGGTGTCGGAGGTGACGCGCTTGATCTTGTCGGCCTTGAGGGCGGTGTCGGAGACGTCGGCGCCGGTGATGGTCATGCCGGACAGCAGGTCTTCGTCGCCGATGTCGAAGAAGAAGCCGCGCAGGTCGCCGACCAGGTCCGGCCCGAGCTGCACGATGTCGACCTTCAGGCTGCCGTCAGCCAGTTCGGTCAGGGTGATCTGGGTGTCGATCGCTCCCTCGATGACAAACGTCACCGAGGTGCGCTCGCCCACGAAAGTGGTCGAGTCAGTCATTGGAAATTCCCCACGATTATACGCTGAAATACGCTGAATGTCGGCGGAGACAGGGCCCCGTACCCTGTTTCCACGCCTTACGCTCGAAGACAGTACCCCTATGCCGTATTCATGTCACGTACATCTTGAAGTCATGCGACAGTCACGGCGCCCGGGCGAGGGAAGCTTTTGTAAAAAAAGCGAAACTCATTAACGGCTCCTGCGGCCGCCTCCCCCATCCGGGGGATGCGGCTGCGGGCAAGATGAACGCACCCGCCCGAAATGATTCGCGCGCGCCCGCATCGACGCGGGGTTGAGCCGCCCCGCCGCCGCCGAAACGCGAAGGGCCCGGCGCGATGCGCCGGGCCCCGGTTGCTTTCGGATCTCCGCCCCGGTCAGACGCAGAGGCACTCCGTGAAGCTCTCGTACTCCACCCCGTAGATGAAGTTCTGGTAGTTGGTCGTGTCCTCGCCGGTGGCCGGGTCGACCTGCTGGATCGGGGCCAGGATCAGGCCGACCAGGTCGCCCTCGCCCGCCTCGAAGCCTTCGCCGAGCAGGGTCGCCTCGTCCACGATCGCCTGCGCGTCGGCGTCGATGAACGACAGGATGCCGTCCAGGTAGCCGTCGGTCAGGTTCCAGATCGCGGTCTGGATCGAGTCGGTGGAGTAGCCCTGGCCCAGGTAGTCCTGGTTGAGGACGTAGGTGACCAGGTCCAGGTTGTAGTACTGCGCGACGTACTGCTCCAGCGAGGCGTCGTTCTCGTCCGCCAGGAACAGCTCCGAGGTCAGGGTGACGCCGCTCAGGACGTCGCCCTCGACATCGACGCAGTACACGTCGGTGCTGTCGACGCGCTCGAAACGCTCGTAGCCCGGCGCGGTCACGTCGACCTCGAACAGGCCGCCGGTGGCGGTCACGTCGGTCACCGTGAACTCCACGAGATCCGGCTTGATCTCGTTGATGTCCTCGAGGGTCTTGATGTTGTCGGCGCAGATCATCAGGTCCACCGTCGCCGTGGCCGAGCCGCCCTGGGCGGTGGTCGCGGTGTAGGTGAAGCTGTCCATGCCCATCGTGTTGAACTCGAGCGAGGCCCACACGTCGACGCCGTCATAGGACACGGTGCCGTCGGCATTGATGGTCAGCGAGGCGCCGGCCGCGGTGGTCACGGTGTCGCCCGCGGACACGGCCACGCCGTCGATCGCGGTTATGGTCAGGCCCGCGTCGTCGTTCGACAGGACGTCCAGGGCCGGGGCCTCGGTCCAGCAGAACGAGGCGTTGTCGTCGGCCACGGTCGGGGTCGAGGCCACGATGCCGCCGTCGAGGTCGAAGTAATCCTCGCCCACGCCCAGGGCGTAGGTGTCGGACAGGCCGGACGCGTCGATGTCGCTGTCGGCCCCTTCATCGCCGCCCGCGTTCTGGGCGGTGACCTCGTAGCCCTCGGGGATGTCCGAGACCTGCACGGCGTAGTCGCCCGCCACCAGGCCGTCGAACAGGTAGGTCCCGTTGGCGCCGGTGGTGACGGTGCGGCCGGTGGCGACGCCGTCCTTGAGCAGCTCGACGGTCACGCCCTCGACGCCCGCTTCGCCGGCGTCCTGCACGCCGTCGCCGTCGGTGTCGTACCAGATGGTGTCGCCGATGGAGCCGAGGCGCACGATGCCCGCGTCGAGGCCCATGTAGTCCTCGCCCTCGGCCAGCGCGTAGCTGTCCGACAGGCCCGAGCCGTCGACATCGCTGTCGGCCAGGTCGTCGCCCGCGTTGCGGGTGGTGAAGGCTTCGTTGGCCGCCAGGGCCGAGGTGACCTGCACCGAGTAGTTCCCGGCCTCGAGGTCGGTGAACACGTAGTTGCCGTTCGAGTCGGTGGTCGCCGTCGCGCCGGTCGCCACGCCGTCCAGCAGCAGGGCCACGGTGGCGCCGTCGACGCCCGCCTCGCCCGCATCCTGCAGGCCGTTGCCGTTGTCGTCGTACCAGACGCGGTCGCCGATGGAGCCGAGCTCGACCACCGAGGACAGGTCGAACAGGCCCGCATCGAGGTCGGTGCGGTTCTCGCCCTCGGCCAGGGTGAAGGTGTCCGAGAGGCCAGCGGCGTTGACATCCGAGTCCTCGGCCTCGCCGCCCAGGTTCTGCAGCGTGAACACGTAGTCGGTCGGCAGGTTCGAGACCTGGATCGCGTAGTCGCCGGCCTCGAGGTCGGTGAACAGGTAGTTGCCGTTCGCGTCGGTCACCTGGGTGATGCCGGTCGCGACGCCGTCCTTGATCAGCTCGACGGTGATGCCGGCCACGCCGGCCTCGTCCGCGTCCTGGATGCCGTCATAGTCGGCGTCCAGCCAGATGGTGTCGCCGATGGAGCCGAGCTCGGGCTCGCAGTTGGCTTCCTTGACGCCGGTGATCTCGACGTTGTCGAGCCAGATCGACTCGTCGCCCGCGGTCATGGACGCGGTGACCTTCAGCTTCATCCAGGCCGAGGTGTGATCGTAGGTGTAGTTGATCTCGCCCCAGTAGCCGTTGACCAGCTTCTGGCCCGACTGGTCGCCGACCAGGTCGTTGCCGACGCGGCTGAAGGTGTCGAGGGTGACCCAGGCGCCGTCGACCAGCAGCTCGACCTTCACGTAGTCGGCATTGGCCTGGCCCGCGCCTTCCCAGTTGCAGATGTCGGAGGAGCCGGCGTCGAACGAGATCTGGACGCTGTCATACTCGGACGCATCGAAATGACCGAAGGCGATGGAGCCGTCGGAGCAGCCGTTGGCATAGGCGGCGTCGTAGTAGGACGCCCAGCCGTCATCCCACAGCACGTTGGCCGACTCGGCCGGGTCGCACAGCCCGTCGAAGGTCTCGGTCAGCAGCGAGACGTACTCGGGCTCGCAGATCACGGGCTCGGGCTCGCAGGACTCGACGCCGGTGATGGAGAAATCGGCGATGCCGATCACCTCGTCCGAGGCCGAGGTGTCCGAGATCACGCGGAACTGCGCGTCGTCGGCCGGGTCGGTCACGGTGTAGGAGATCGAGTTCCAGCCGTAGGAGTTGAAGTACTGCCCGGTCTGGTCGCCGACCATGGAGTTGCCGACGCGGGTGAAGGTGTCGAGGGTGACCCACTCGGCGCCGTCCCAGACCTGGACGTAGAAGAAGTCCTGGGCCGAGCCGTAGCCGGCGCCTTCGAACTTGCAGATGTCCGAGGTGGCCATGGTCAGGGTGATGGTGGCGCTGTCGAGGTTCGAGCCGTCGAAGGACTTGAAGGTCAGCGCGCCCTCGGAGCAGCCATTGGCCATGGCGAGGCCGTTCGAGCCGTACCAGTTGTCGTCCGAGACGACGTTGGCGTTCGCGTCGAGATCGCAGTTGGCGAACGTCTCGTACATCACGTTCACGCCGCCGTCGCGCGGGCAGCCGCAATCGTCGTAGCCGTTCTTGTCGTAGCCGTCCTTGTCACGGCCGCCGCGGTCGTAGCCGTCGCAGTCGTAGCCGTCCTTGTCGTAGCCGCCGCGGTCGTAGCCGTCCTTGTCATAGCCGCCGCGATCGTAACCGTCGCAGTCATAGCCATACTTGTCGTAGCCGCCGCGGTCGTAGCCGCCCTTGTCGTAGCCGGCCTTGTCGTACCCGTCGCAGTCATAGCCGCCGCGGTCGTAGCCGTCCTTGTCGTAGCCGCCGCGGTCGTAGCCGTCGCGGTCGCAGCCCGAGCGGTCGTAGCCGTCGCGGTCGTAACCGTCGCGATCGTACCCGTCCTTGTAGCCCTCGGTGCAGTAGCCATCGCGGTCGCGGCCGTCGCAGTCGTAACCGCCGCGGTCGTAGCCGTCGCGGTCGCGGCCGTCACGGTCGTAGCCGTAGCAGTCATAGCCCGACTTGTCGTACCCGGAGTAGTAATAGGTCATCCTGTTG
Organism: Rhodovulum sp. DZ06; assembly: GCF_050586345.1. Taxonomy (NCBI): domain Bacteria; kingdom Pseudomonadati; phylum Pseudomonadota; class Alphaproteobacteria; order Rhodobacterales; family Paracoccaceae; genus Rhodovulum; species Rhodovulum sp. DZ06. The sequence goes on along the minus strand of NZ_JBOCEF010000003.1, from coordinate 46,670 downwards.
CCCTTCTTGCGTTCGCTTTGCCGAACGCCGCCCCCCACTGACGATGGCGATACGGTTCGCGCCCCGCCCGAACACAGGCAGGACGACGTCGGCTTTTCAAAGCCGCGGGTTCAATACGCACCCGTCGCTGACTCACACGGAGCTCAAGGCAGGCTCACGGTCACCTGCCCCTCACGTCACTTAATACCCTATTCACCGTGATATGTGAACGGAAAAGGCAGGCCGTTAGTGATGTATTTGGGCACCCGCTCCCACAACCTTTGCGCGAGTACGTAGGGTTAACATCGCCACAGCGGGGTAAAATATGGCGAAATCGGCGCGGATTCAGCTATTGGCGCCCCGATTAGTATCCCAATAGATGAACGGTCGCGAAAGCACGCAACTGAATTATGGCGTCAGGTTTCGTTCACATTAAACGCCATTCACCCGCCCCCGTCGCCCCCATCAGAAGGCTTTGCATTCCACGGAGTTGCGCTAACTTGCAGGCCACGGGACGAGACCGCGCCCGCCCTGCCCCGAGGACGCCCCGACATGCTCTCCCTGCTTCGACAGCTGCTGATCCTCGCCCTCCTGACGGGCGCCGCCGCCTGGGCGCTCGACCGTTACGGTCCCGGCGCCGGGGAGGACGCCGCCGAAACCCGCCGGGCGCGCCCCCCTGCCGCGGTCGAGGCGGCGACGGCCGAATCGACCCGAATCGAACGCTCCGTCTCGGCCGTCGGCACCGGGCGCGCCCGCCGCTCGGTCGAGCTGCGCGCCGCCGCCCCCGGCCGGGTGCAGGACATCGCCTTCACCCCCGGCGCGACCGTGAAGAAGGGCGACGCGCTGGTGCGCCTCGACAGCGCGCCCCAGGCCGCCGCCCTGGCCGAGGCGGAGGCCGAGCTGGAAGAAGCCCGCGCCGCCTTCGACCGCGCCAGCGCGCTGGCCGAGCAGGGCCGCGTCACCGGCCAGGCCTTCGAGGCCGCCCGCGCCGACCTGCTGCGCGCCGAGGCGCGGCTGGAGCGCGCGCGGGTCGACCTCGACGAGCGCGTCGTGCGCGCGCCCTTCGACGGGGTGATCGGCCTGACCGACCTGGCCGAGGGCGCCCTGGTCGGCCGCGACGTCGCCATCGCCACGCTCCAGGACCTCAGCGTCCTGCAGGTCGCCTTCTCGGTGCCCGAGCGGTTCTTCGCCGACGTCGCCGTGGGCGACCCGGTGCGCGTGGAAACCACGATCTTCCCCGGCCGCTTCTTCGAGGGCCGCGTGACCGCCGTGGAGCCGCGCGTCGATGAAGTCACCCGCGCCTTCCGGGTGCGGGCCGAGGCGCGCAATCCCGGCCTCGCCCTGCCCTCGGGCCTGTTCCTGCGCGTCACCCTGGTGTTCGATTCCATCGACGGCGTGGCGGTCCCCGAGGACGCGGTGATCGTCTCCGGCGGCGGCGCCCATGTCTTCGTGATCGGCGAGGGCGACGTGATCGAGCGGCGCGCCATCACCGTCGGCCGGCGCTGGAACGGCCGGGTCGAGGCCGCGGACGGCCTCGCCGCCGGCGAACGCGTCGTCACCCGCGGCATCCAGAAGGTCCGCGACGGCGCGACGGTCCGGGTCATCGCCCCCGACGCCCCGCGCGCCGACGGCGCCGTCGCCGCCCCCACCGCCGCGGCGGGCCAGCGCGGCGGCGAAGGCGCGAGCCGGTCATGACCCTTTCCGAGATCTCCATCCGCCGCCCCGTCCTCGCGGCGGTGATGAGCCTTCTGATCGTCGCCGCCGGGCTGATGTCGCTGACCCGCATCCCGGTGCGCGAGCTGCCCGACACCGACGCCGCCTCCGTCTCGATCCGCACCACCTGGTCCGGCGCCGCGCCCGAGGCGGTGGACGCGCAGATCACCGAGACCATCGAGGGCGCCGTCTCGGGCGTCTCCGGCGTCGACCGGATCGAGAGCAACTCGACCCGCGGGCGCGCCAGCACCACCGTGCGGTTCCGCGACGGGGTGGACGTGGACCAGGCCGCCGCCGACGTGCGCGCCGCCGTGGGCCGCATCCTCGGCCGCCTGCCGGACGAGGCCGAGGACCCCCAGGTCTTCAAGAACGACGACGACGCCGACCCGATCATCCGCATGGGGCTGATGTCCGACCGGATGACGCCCGAGGAACTGACGGATTACGCCGAACGGTACATCGTCGACCGCATCGCGGTGCTGCCCGGCGTCTCGGCGGCCGAGGTCTCGGGCCGCCGCACCCCCGCGCTGCGGGTGGAGCTCGACCCCCGCGCCATGGCCGCGCGCGGGCTGACCGCGACCGAGGTGGTCGACGCGCTCGGGCAAGGCAACGTGGAGCTTCCGGCGGGCGAGATCATCACCCGCGCCCGCGTCTTCCAGCTGCGCGCCGACACCCGGCTGCAGGGGCCGCAGGATTTCCGCGACCTGGTGATCAAGACCGTGGACGGGGCGCCGGTGCGCCTGGGCGACGTCGCGATGGTCGACACCGGCCCCCTGAACGAGAATTCCTTCGTGCGCGCCCGGGGCCGGCCCGCGGTCGGCATCTCGATCCAGCGCCAGTCGCAGTCCAACATCGTCGCCATCTCCGAGGCGGTGCGGGCCGAGCTGGAGCTGATCCGCGCCGACCTGCCCGCGGGGATGGAGCTGATGATCGGCTCGGACGACGCGGTCTTCATCCAGTCGGCGACCGAGGAGGTGCTGACCACCCTCGGCATCGCCGTGGTGCTGGTGGTGCTGGTGATCTTCGTGTTCCTCGGCTCGCCCTCGGCCACGCTGGTGCCGGTGGCGACGATCCCGGTGGCGCTGATCGGCGCGCTGGCGGGGATCTACGCCATGGGCTTCTCGATCAACATCCTGACGCTGTTCGCGCTGATCCTGGCCATCGGCCTCGTGGTCGACGATTCCATCGTGGTGCTGGAGGCGTGCCAGAAACGGGTGGAGCGCGGCGAGCCCCCGGCCGCCGCCGCCATGCGCGGGTCGCGCGCCGTCACCTTCGCCGTGCTCGCCACCACCGCCACGCTGATCTCGGTGTTCCTGCCGATCGGCTTCCTGGAAGGCCAGGTCGGGCGGCTGTTCACGGAATTCGGCGCGGTGCTGTCCATCGCCGTCATCGTCTCCACCTTCGTCGCCCTCTCGCTCGCCCCCGCCCTCTCGGCCCGGGTGCTGCGCAAGGGCGCGGGCGGCTGGCTCGAGCGCCTCGCGGGCTGGGGCTTCGCGCGGGCCGAGGCGGTCTACCGCGTGGCCCTGCGCGGGGCGCTGGCCAACCCGCTGGTGGTGATCGCCATCGCCGGCGCGCTCGGCGCCTCGGCCTTCTGGCTCGACGGCCAGGTGCCCAAGGAGCTGGCCCCGAAGGAGGACCGCGGCGTGTTCTTCGTGGTCGGCGGCACGCAGGAGGGCACCTCGCTCGAGCTCACCGACCTCGAGATCCAGGAGGTCGAGCGCCGCCTGCAGCCGCTGCTGGACAGCGGCGAGGCCGAGATCGTCTATTCCGTCGTCGGCCTCGGGGCCGCCTATCACCGCAGCTTCGTGGTCGTGCGCCTCGCGCGCTGGGAGGACCGGGACCGGTCGAGCCAGGAGATCGTGGCCTCGATGATCGGCCCGATCACCTCGATCCCCGGGCTGCGCGCCTTCCCGATCCAGCCCGCGGGGCTGGGCCTGCGCGGCTCCTCCTCGCCGTTCCGGGTGCTGGTGCAGGGGCCGGACTTCCACACCGCCGCCGGATGGGCCGACACGCTGATCGCGGGGCTCGAGGCGCAGGGCGGCTACATAAACCTCGAGACCGATTTCGAGCTGTCGCAGCCCGAGCTGCGGCTCGAGGTCGACCGCGCGGCCGCCGACGACCTCGGGGTGCCGGCGCGGGACGTGGCGCTGACCATCCAGACCTTCTTCGCCGGGCGCGAGGCGCGCGGCTACATGGTCGACGGGCGCGAACGCCCCGTGCTGGTGCGCGCGGGCGCGGATTTCCGCGGCTCGGCCGAGGACCTGTCGGGGATCTACGTGCGCTCGCGCACCTCGGGCGCGCTGATCCCCCTCTCGGCCATCGTCACCACGCAGGAGGGCGCGGCGTCCCCGGGCCTGCGCCGCTTCGACCGGCAGCCCTCGGTCGGGATCAACGGGTCCCTCGCCGACGGCATGTCGATGGGCGAGGCGATCGAGACGGTGGAGCGGCTGGCGCGCGAGCTTCTGCCGCCCAATGCGCGCCTGTCCTATCGCGGCCAGACGCGCGAGTACCAGGAGACCTCGGGCGGCGCGTCCTGGACCTTCCTCGTGGCGCTGGTGATCGTCTATCTCGTGCTCGCCGCGCAGTTCGAGAGCTTCGTCGACCCGGTGGCGATCATGCTCTCGGTGCCCCTGTCGGTGACGGCGGCGCTGGCGACCCTGTGGCATCTCGAGGCGTCATCGAACATCTACACGCAGATCGGGATGATATTGCTCGTCGGCTTGATGGCGAAGAACGGGATCCTGATCGTCGAATACGCCAACCAGCTGCGCGACGAGGGGAAATCCGTGCGCGAGGCGGCGCTGGAAGCGTCGGTGGAGCGCCTGCGCCCGGTGATGATGACGGTGGTGTCCACCGTGCTCGGGGCGGTGCCGCTGGTGATGTCCTCGGGCGCCGGGTCGGAATCGCGCGAGGCGATCGGGCTGGTGGTGATCGGCGGCTTCGGCGCGGCCTCGGTGCTGACGCTGTTCCTGACGCCGGTGCTGTGGGACCAGCTCGCCCGCCTGACCCGCGGCCGCGCGGCGGCGGCGCAGGAGATCGAGGCCCAGGTGGCCGAGGTCGAGGCGCGCGAGCGGCTGGCGCGGAAACAGGCGCAGGGGGCGGGCGCGCCGCCGCGGCCGGACCCGGCGGCGGAGGAGTTCGACCTGTTCGCCACCCCGCCCCGCGCGGGGGAATAGACCGCGGGCGCCAATCGAGGGCGTCAGTCGAGGGCGCGGAAGGCGGCGAGGACTTCCTCGATCAACTCCACCGGGCGGTTCGTATTGGCCTGCGCGCCGCGCGAGCGTGCATCGCGGCGCTGCGCCTCGGAGGCCTCCGAGGTGTAGATGATGAAGGGCGTCTCGTCGCCGGAATCTCGCATCGCGGCCAGCAGGTCGTACCCGGCCCGCGGACTTTCGGGCCGCCCCATGTCCGAGATCACAAGATCCGCCCCGACCTCCTTCAGCTGCGCCAGCGCCGCCTCGGTCGAACGTGCCGTCTCCACCTCCATGCCGAGCGCGCGCAAGGTCCGCGCCTCGGCGGCGTTGCCGTGCGGCCGGTCGTCCACCCACAGGACCCGCCGCCCGCGCAGCGGCCGTCGCGCGGCGGACTTCATGGTCCGCGCCAGCCGCTCTGCCGCCGCCGGACCGCCTGCGCCCGAGCGGTCCGCCTCGGCGCGCGACAGCGCCGCGGTCGCCTCGATCCACCGCTCCACATCCCCGTCGCCGCTGAAATCCGAGGGTCCATAGAGCTTCAGGTGGTGGCGCACGACCAGCCAGCTGAACACCGCGAACACCGCCGCGGGGAAGAGCGCCAGGAACCACACCAGCACCGTGCGCTGCGGCTCGGTCAGCGACCCGCCAAGGCCGATCACCAGCGCGGCGATCGCGTAGATCATCACGATGAACAGCGAAATGACGCTGAGCGGCGAGCGCGTGAAATTCTGCGCCTGCGCTGCGAAATCCTTGGGCGAAGTCGGTGTCATGCCGGGCCTCCTGCGACCGCCGCAGCTTGCGCCCGAACCGGCCCCCGCACAAGCCATGCGCCGAAACCGACGCTTGAATGCGGCGCCGCGACATGAGGCTGGACTCGGCCCCGTTCCTTGCCTACGGTTTCCCTCGTCGCAGGTGGGAGAGTTCGGCCCCCGCGGGCCGACGCCGAAGGAGCAACCGCCCCGGAAACTCTCAGGCGCCAGGGACCACCCGCGACGAGGACAGCTCTGGAGAGAGGCGCGCGCGCGTCCGCCGACGGGATAACGATCTCAGGCGAAAGGACAGAGGGGGCGTTGGATGCGGCGGGGCGGACCCCGTCTGCGAAAACGCCGGGTCCCGCGCCGCAAGGGCGCCCCGGCCGCATATCGGGGGAGCCCATGGCCGACGCAACGCCATCAGAAGACCTGAAGACCACGCCGCTGGACGCGCTCCACCGCCGCCTCGGCGCGCGCATGGTGGGCTTCGCGGGCTGGTCGATGCCCGTCTCCTACCCCGCCGGGACGCTGGCCGAACACAAGGCGTGCCGCGAAGGGGCCGCGCTGTTCGACGTCTCCCACATGGGGCAGGTGGACCTGCGCCCGCGCTCCGGCGACGTCGCCGACGCGGCACGGGCGCTGGAGCGCCTGGTCCCCGCCGACATCCTGTCGCTGGGCGAGGGCCGCCAGCGCTACGCTCTCTTCACCAATGACGCCGGCGGCATCGCCGACGACCTGATGGTCAGCCACGCCGGGGACCGCCTGTCGCTGGTGGTCAACGCCGCCAACGTGGGCGGCGACATGGCGCTGCTGGCCGCCATCGAGGACGCGGTGGAGGTGATCCCCCTGCCCCGCGCGCTGCTCGCCCTGCAGGGGCCGGGGGCCGAGGCCGTTCTGGCGCGCCTCGGGGCCGACCTGTCGGCGACCCGCTTCATGGACCGGGTGGAATTCGAGCTCCTGGGCGCCGCCTGCATCGCCACCCGCTCGGGCTATACCGGCGAGGACGGGTTCGAGATTTCCGTGCCCGAGGACGCCGCCGAAACCATCGCCGCGGCGCTGATCGAGGAGGGGGAGGCCGCGCCCGCGGGCCTCGCCGCCCGCGACAGCCTGCGGCTGGAGGCGGGGCTGTGCCTGCACGGCTCGGACATCGGGCCGGACACCACCCCGGTCGAGGCCGGGCTGATGTGGTCCATCCAGAAATCCCGCCGCCCCGGCGGCGCCCGCGCGGGCGGCTTCCCCGGCGCAGACGCGATCTTCGCCGCGCTGACCGAGGGCCCCGCCCGCCGCCGCGTCGGCATCAAGCCCGAAGGCCGCGCCCCGGTGCGCGCGCCCGCGCCGCTCTATCCCGCGGAAGACGCCGAAACGCCCGTCGGCCAGGTCACCTCCGGCGGCTTCGGCGCGACGGTCGGCGGCCCGGTCGCCATGGGCTATGTCGCCGCCGCCGCGGCCGACGGAACTCCGCTCTGGGCCGAGGTGCGCGGCAAGCGCCTGCCCTGCGCGGTCCACCCGCTTCCCTTCACTCCCGCCCGCTTCAAACGCTGAAGGACCTCCCCATCATGCTGAAATTCACCGAAGAGCACGAATGGCTCAGCCTCGACGGCGACATCCTCACCGTCGGCATCACCGAACACGCCTCGGCCCAGCTCGGGGACGTGGTGTTCGTCGACCTGCCCGAGGAGGGCGACGAGGTCGAGACGGGGGCCGAGATCGTGACCATCGAGTCCGTCAAGGCCGCCTCGGACATCTGCGCCCCCGCGGGCGGCGAGATCACCGAGGTCAACGCGGCGCTGGCCGAGACCCCGGCCCTCGTGAACGAGGACCCGATGGGCGAGGCCTGGTTCTTCCGCATGAAGATCTCCGATCCCTCCGACCTCGACGCCTATATGGACGAGGCCGCGTACAAGGCGTTGGTGGGCTGATGGGGTACGATTTCACCGATTACGAGCCCTATGACTTCGCCAATCGCCGCCATATCGGCCCCTCGCCCGAGGAGATGGCGCAGATGCTGGCGGCCGTGGGGGCGGACAGCCTCGATGCGCTGATCGACCGGGCCGTGCCGCAGGGCATCCGGCAGCTCTCGCCGCTCGATTTCGGCCCGGCGCTGTCGGAGCAGGACGCGCTGTCGAAGGTGCGCGCCGTGGCGCAGAAGAACGCGGCGATGACCTCGCTCATCGGCATGGGCTGGCACGGGACCGTCACGCCGCCGGTGATCCGGCGCAACGTGCTGGAAAATCCCGCCTGGTACACCGCCTACACGCCCTATCAGCCGGAAATCAGCCAGGGGCGGCTCGAGGCGCTGCTGAACTTCCAGACGCTGGTCTCCGACCTCACCGGGCTGCCGGTGGCGGGCGCGTCGCTGCTGGACGAGGCGACGGCGGCGGCCGAGGCGATGACGCTGGCGCGCCGCGGGTCGAAGTCGAAGGCCGAGGCGTTCTTCGTCGACAAGGCGTGCCATCCGCAGGTGATCGCGGTGATCCGCACAAGGGCGGAGCCGCTGGGCATCCCGGTCATCGTCGGCGACCCGGAGGGCGATTTCGACGCCGAAGCCGCCTTCGGCGCCCTCTTCGCCCTGCCCGGCACCCATGGCGAGATCCGCGATTTCTCCGCCCAGGTCGCCGCGTTGCAGGCGGCGAAGGGCGTCGCCGCCATCGCCTGCGACCCGATGGCGATGCTGCTGCTGAAAAGCCCCGGGGAGATGGGCGCCGACATCGCCATCGGCTCGGCCCAGCGCTTCGGCGTGCCGATGGGTGCGGGCGGCCCGCACGCCGCCTTCATGGCGGTGTCGGACAAGCTCAAGCGGTCCATGCCCGGGCGGCTGGTCGGGGTGTCGGTGGATGCGCGCGGCAACCGCGCCTACCGGCTGTCGCTGCAAACGCGCGAGCAGCATATCCGGCGCGAGAAGGCGACCAGCAACATCTGCACCGCGCAGGCGCTGCTGGCGGTGATCGCGTCGATGTACGCGGTGTTCCACGGGCCGGACGGGCTGAAGGCCATCGCCCAGCGCATCCACCTGAAGGCCGCGCGCCTCGCCGCGGGGCTGGAGCGGATGGGCTTCGACGTGGGGCCGGAGGCGTTCTTCGACACGATCACGGTGAAGGTCGGCGCGCTCCAGGGCGTGATCCTGCGCTCGGCCCGCGCCGAGGGGATCAACCTCCGGCCCGTGGGCGAGGACGCCATCGGCATCGCCATGGACGAGCCCGCGACGGACGACACCATCGCCGCCGTACTGCGCGCCTTCGGGGCGGAGCCGGAGGCCGCCGCGCAGATGGCCGCCGCCCGCGTGGCGCATCGCCTGCCCGAAGGCATGGCGCGCGAGAGCGGCTACCTCTCCCACCCCATCTTCCGCATGAACCGGGCCGAGGCGGAGATGACCCGCTATATCCGCCGCCTCGCCGACCGGGACCTGGCGCTGGACCGGGCGATGATCCCGCTCGGCTCCTGCACCATGAAGCTGAACGCGACGGCCGAGATGATCCCGCTGACCTGGCCCGAATTCGCGAACGTCCACCCCTATGCGCCCGAGGAGCAGCTCGCGGGCTATGCCGAGGTGGTGGCGGACCTGTCGGAGAAGCTCTGCGCCGTGACCGGCTATGACGCGGTGTCGATGCAGCCCAATTCGGGCGCGCAGGGCGAGTATGCGGGGCTGCTGGCGATCCGCGGCTGGCACCGGGCGCGCGGCGACGCGCAGCGGGACGTGTGCCTGATCCCGGTCTCGGCCCATGGCACCAACCCCGCCTCGGCGCAGATGGCGGGGATGAAGGTGGTGCCGGTCAAGACGGCGGCCAACGGGGACGTGGACCTCTCGGACCTGCGCGCGCAGGCGGAAAAGCACGCCGCGAAGCTGGCGGCCTGCATGATCACCTATCCCTCGACCCATGGCGTGTTCGAGGAGACGGTGCGCGAGGTCTGCAAGATCACCCACGACCATGGCGGGCAGGTGTACCTGGACGGCGCCAACCTCAACGCCATGGTGGGCGTGGCGCGGCCGGGGGACGTGGGCGCGGATGTCAGCCACATGAACCTGCACAAGACCTTCTGCATCCCGCATGGCGGCGGCGGTCCCGGGATGGGGCCGATCGGGGTGAAGGCGCACCTTGCGCCGTTCCTGCCCGGGCATCCGCTGGGCGGCGGGCGCGTGGGGCCGGTCTCGGCCGCGCCCTGGGGGTCCCCGTCGATCCTGCCGATCAGCTGGATGTACTGCCTGATGATGGGCGGCGCGGGGCTGACCCAGGCGACCAAGGTGGCGATCCTGGCGGCCAACTACGTCGCGGCGCGGCTGGACGGCGCCTATGACGTGCTGTTCCGCGGGCCGGGCGGCTGCGTGGCGCATGAGTGCATCCTCGACACCCGCCCCCTGGCCGAGAGCGCTGGGGTCACGGTGGACGACGTCGCCAAGCGGTTGATGGACAACGGCTTCCACGCCCCGACCATGAGCTTCCCGGTGCCGGGGACGCTGATGGTGGAGCCGACGGAGTCGGAGCCGAAGGCCGAGCTCGACCGCTTCATCGACGCCATGCTCTCGATCCGCGCAGAGGCCCGGGACATCGAGGAGGGCCGCGCGGACCCGGAGAACAACGCCCTGAAGCGCGCGCCGCACACGGTCGAGGACCTGGTGGGGGCGTGGGAGCGGCCCTATTCGCGCGAGCAGGCCTGCTACCCGCCGGGCGCGTTCCGGGTGGACAAGTACTGGCCGCCGGTGAACCGGGTGGACAACGCCTATGGCGACCGGAACCTGGTGTGCACCTGCCCGCCGATGGAGGCCTACGCGGAGGCGGACGCCGAAGCGGCGGAATGAGGCTGGTCCCCCGCCCGAGCGTTCGGGCGGGGGATTGGCGGCGGCCCGGCGGTCTCCAGGTCTGCAGCGGCGGGGGGCCGCGCCGGGCGGCGCAGGGCCCCGGCGCAGGGCGTCGGCGGGGACGTCCCTGGAACAGTCCTGCGGGGGAGCGGCCGATCTCGGGGGCCTCCGGCCCCGTCGACCGGCCGCGCGCGCCCTGGCAGTCGTCGCGCAGGCGGTGCGGGACTCGCCGGGCGCGCAGGTCGACCCTCGGGATGATCGCGGGGCCGTGGGCCGTGGGCCTTGGGCCGTGGGCCGTGGGCCGTGGGCCGTGGGCCGTGGGCCGTGGGCCGTGGGCCGTGGGCCGTGGGCCGTGGGCCGTGGGCCG
>NZ_JBOCEF010000003.1:0-35773 GCF_050586345.1 Rhodovulum sp. DZ06 | reverse complement strand
TGACGGCGGCTGCCCGCCTTCGGCTTCAGGCGCAACCCCTCCGGGCCGCGCGGGCGGATGGGTCGCCGCTTCGCGCAGCGCCGGACGCGCGGCGCGGCCGACGGGCGGGGGCTCGCCCCCCCCCGAGGCGGCCGTCCCTCGCCATCAGTCCCTCGCCATCAATGGCCCATCTCAGAGGATCACCGGGGCGCCGGGTCCCCCCCGGCCATCATGCCGCGGTCGCTCAAGATCAGCGCGGGACCGCGCCCCCAGCGCCGCCCGCGTCGCCCCCGCGCCCGACGGATGGCGCCGCGCGCCGCCGGCTCAGGCGGCTTCGGACCTGCGCCGCGCCTCCTCCTTCATCCGGAAGAAGGCCAGCATCTGCGCCAGGTCCGACAGCTCCTCGTCCAGCGACCGCGCGACGGCGGCGTTCTCGCTCGAGGCATGGGCGTTGCCCTGGGTGTTGTCATCGAGATCCGCCACCGCGGCGTTGATCTCGTTCACGCCCTCCGACTGCTCCCGGTTCGCCGTCTCGATGTCGCGGATGCCCTTGGCCAGCTCGTCCACCCGCTTGCGGATGTCTCCGAACACCTCCACCGCGGCGTCCATCATCTGGGCGCCCTTCTCCACGTTCTCGGCGCTCTCCTTGATCAGCTGCGCGGTGTCCGAGGCCGCGTCCGAGGACCGCTGCGCCAGCGTGCGCACCTCGGCCGCGACCACGGCGAAGCCCTTGCCGGCCTCGCCCGCCCGCGCGGCCTCCACGGCCGCGTTCAGCGCCAGCAGGTTGGTCTGGAACGCGATGCTCTCGATCACGCTGTTGATCTCGTTGATCTTGCGGCTCGATTCCTCGATCGTGCGGACCGCGGCGGTGGCGCTCTCGATCACCTCCTGCCCCTCGCGGGTCCGGTGCGCGGCGCCCTCGGCGGTCTCGGCGCCCCGGCGCGAGTTGTCGGCGGTGGTCGAGATCGTCCCCGACAGCTCCTCGATCGTCGCCGCGATCTCCTCGAGCGTGGCGGCCTGCCGCTCGGCCCGCGCCGACAGGTCGACCGAGCTTTCGGAGATCCGGCTCGAACTTCCGCGCAGCGTCGCCATCGCCGCGTTCACCCGGTCCACCGTGTCGGCATAAACGCCGATCAGCCGGTTCACATTGGCCCGCAGCGGCTCGTAGGCGTCCTCCAGCGGCTCGTCCATCGTGAAGTCGAGCCGCCCCTCGGCCATCCGCTCCAGCGCCTGGGAGAGCTGTTCGACCGACTGCATCCGGGCGGTGATGTCGGTGGCGTATTTCACCACCCGCAGAACCTTGCCGTAGCGATCCTTGACGGGGTTGTAGGAGGCGCTGATCCACAGGTCCGAGCCGTCCTTGCGCTTGCGCCGGAACTCGTCCTGGACGAACTCGCCCTTCCCCAGCCGCTCCCAGAACGCGCGGTACTCGGGCGTCTTGTCCTCGCCCGCCGCCATGAAGATGCTGTGATGGCGGCCCTTGATCTCCTCCAGCCTGTAACCGGTGGCGTCGAGGAAGTTCTGGTTGGCGTCGAGGATGGTCCCGGCGGTGTCGAACTCGATGCAGGCCTGCGCCCGCGAGGCGGCCTCGATCTTGCCCCGCGCGTCGCGTTCGCCCACCGCGTCGGCGGTGGCGTCGACGGCGATCTTCACGATCTTCTCGACCTTCCCCGCCGCGTCGCGCACCGGCATGTAGGAGGCCCGCAGGAACAGCTCCTCCCCCGCCTTGTTGCGCCGCCGGAACCGGCCGGACGTCGGCTCGCCCGCCGCCAGCCCGCTCCAGAGCTTGACGTAGAAATCGCTTTTCGCCACCTCGGGATGGCAGAGCATGCGATGATGCTGGCCGATCAGCTCATCCCGCGCATAGCCGCTGGCCTTCTCGAACAGCGCGTTCGCATCGACGATCGTGCCGTCCGGCTTGAATTCTATCCGCGCCCAGCTTTCGTCGATCGCGGCGCGCAGCGGATCGGTCGACGCCGTCGGCGCCGAGCGGAAGAGTCCGAACATCGCATGCTCCTTGTGGTCCGCCGCCTTGGGTAGACCGAAAGGATTGAGAGCCGGTTACCCCTCCCGCCCCGCGCCCCGTCAGGCCGCGCCGCGCTTCTTTCGGTCGCGGAAATCGAAGGCCCCGTCGGTCGGGGACTCGCCTTCCGCGAACAGCGCGTGCTTCTGGATCTTCTGCGTGCCCGTCACCGGCAGGTCATCGAAAAAGCGCAGCCATCCCGGGGCCTTGTAATAGGCGAGCCGGGCGAAGACATGGGCGAAGAGCGCCTCGGCCAGGGCCGCGTCGCGGGCCGCGCCGCCCTTCACGGTGACGCAGGCCATCACCTCCTCGTCGCGGATCGGGTCCTCCACCGCCAGCACCGCGACGGTGGCGACCGCGGGATGCTCCAGCAGGCAGGCCTCGACCTCGGCGGCGGCGATGTTCTCGCCCGAGCGGCGGATGATGTTCTTCTTGCGGTCGACGAAGAAGACCATGTCGGTCTCGTCCATCATCACCGTGTCGCCGGTGTGGAACCAGCCGCCCGACCAGGCCTCCTCGGTCTCCGCCTCGCGGTTGAGATAGCCCGAGAAGAAGCCCGCCCGCGGGTTCTCGCCCGGGCTGCGCAGCACCATCTCTCCCGGCGTTCCGCGCGGGACCTCGCGGTTCTCCTCGTCCCAGACCTGCACCTCGAGCCCCGGGCGCGGGCGGCCGATGGCGCGGGTGTCGATCATCCGCGGCTCGCTGTCGGCGGTCAGCGCGCGGCACATCTCGGTCATGCCCCAGCCCTCGACCAGCGGCACGCCGAACCGCTCCTGCGCCGGGCCGTGCAGGCTCGGCTCCACGCCCGCGCCCATCATCACCCGCAGGCCGTGATCGCGCTCGTCCGCGTCCGGCTCCCCGGCCATCAGCACCGGGATCACGACCCCGAGGTAATGCGCCACGGTCGCCTTGCAGGCGCGGATGTCCTTCCACCACGCGGCGCGCGAGAAGCGGGCGGGCTGCACCTGCGCGCCGCCCATGTGCATCATGCCGAAGAAGCTGAGCAGCATGGCGTTGACGTGGAACAGCGGCAGCGGGTTGTAGAGCCGGTCGCCCGGCTGGAAGTCGAGGATGCCCTCGGTCACCGCGTACCAGCGGCCGATCTCCAGCTCGTAGCCCTGGGACAGCATGCAGCCCTTGGGCTTGCCGGTGGTGCCGGAGGTGTAGATCAGCGACGCCTCTTCCGCGGGCGACACGGCGCGCGAGGCGGCGGCGACTCCCGGCCCGGGGATCGGCGCGCCCGGGTCGATCTCGTCGAGGCGCAGGGTCTGGATATGGCGGCGGGAGGTCTTGCGCTGCTCGAAATTCGCCTCGGCGAAGGCGCGGGCGCGGTTCGGCGCGACGACGGCGAGGCGCGGCGCGCTGTCCGACAGGATATAGGCCAGTTCGGCGGCGCGCAGCTCGGGGTTCACCGGCACCACCGAGACGCCGATCGAGTTGGCGGCGAACTTCCAGATCATGTGCTCGGCCCGGTTCTCGAGGTCGAGCGCGATGCGGTGACCCGGCCCGTAGCCGGCGATGTGGAGGGCGGCGGCGAGGCGGTCGGCCTCGGCCCGCATCCGGTCATATGTGACCTCGCGCCCCTCGGGGTCCCAGGGGCGCCCCTCCTCGGGCGGCGAGATGAAGAGCGGCGCGTCGGGCCAGCGGTCGGCGGCGGCGCCCAGAGCCTCGCGCGTGGTCATGCCGCGGCTGTCGAGAATGTCGGTCATGCGGTTCCCTCCCGGATCCCCGGCGTGTTTTGAAACGCCGTTTTGCACGCAGCATCGCCAAGGGAAGCGGGAGTCGCAAGGGGCCTTGCCTGCCCGCGGCGGCGCGCCCGACAGGGCTAGCGCGGAAGGGTTATGGGTTTCTTGCGCCCAGAGGCTCCGTGGGGGCGCCGGGGACCTTCCGGGGACGCCCGCAACCCGCGCCCCGCCAGCCGCCGCCGCGCGGGCGCCAGGCCCGCCACGGGCGCGCGGCCCGATGCGCGGCGCCCCTCGCGGGGGCGCCCTCTCCGCGGCCTGTCAGCCGCGCTTGAGCATCCCCAGCATGGTCCGCAGCTGCGCCGCGGGCACGGGCTTGGTCAGCATGTCCACCCGCGCCGCCACCGCCCGCCGGGCCAGCGTCTCGGACCGGTCGGCGGTGATCAGGATCGCCGGAAGATCGCCGTAGCGGGCGCGCAGCTTGCGCACCACTTCCAGCCCGTCCTCGCCATGGTCGAGATGGCAATCCGCCAGGATCACGTCCGGCGACACGCCCAGTTCCTCGACCCGCCGGAACGCCTCGGCCTCGGAGGCGGCGTCCACCGCGCTCGCGCCCCAGTTCTCCAGCAGCGACAGCATCCCCTGCCGCACCTCGACCTCGTTCTCCACCACCAGCGCGATCAGCTCCGACAGGTCCTCGGTCGGCGCCGGCCGCGGCGCCGGGCGCGGCGGCAGGGCGGCGGCCGCCAGCTCGCTCGGGACCGCCCGCGGCGCCTCGACCGAGAAGCACGAGCCCTGCCCGACCGCCGAGCGCAGGTTCAGCGGGTGGTCCAGCAGCCGGCACGCCCGGTCCACGATCGCGAGGCCCAGCCCCATCCCCGGCTGGTCGCCCGAGCCCATCCCGCCCTCGGGATCCTCGAGGCGCTGGAACTCCTGGAAGATGTCCCGCGCCCGGTCCGCGGGGATGCCCGGCCCGGTGTCCAGCACCTCGAGCCGCACCATCCCGCCCCGCGGCCGCGCCCCGATCAGCACCTTGCCCGAGCGGGTGTAGCGCACGGCGTTGGAGGCGAGGTTCTGCAGGATGCGCCGCAGGTAGAACGGGTCCGAGCGCACCCAGAGCGAGCTGTCGACGACGTGGAACTGCAGCCCCTTCTGCGCGGCGATGGCGGTGAATTCCTCGCGGATCGGGGCCAGCAGGCGGCGCAGCGGGAACTCGGCGATCCGCGGCTCGGCCGAGGCGCCGTCGAGCTTGGAGATGTCGAGCAGCGCGCCCAGCAGCGCCTCCACCGAATCGAAGCTGTTCTGAAGCCGCCCGACGATGCGCGCCTGCTCCTCGCCCATCTCGGTCTCGGCCAGCGAGGCGAGGAACAGCTTGGCGGCGTTCAGAGGCTGCAGAAGGTCGTGCGACGCGGCGGCGAGGAACCGGGTCTTGGAGGCGTTGGCCTGCTCGGCCTCGTCCCGCGCGGCCTGCAATTCCTCGGTGCGGCTCAGCACCCGGTGCTCCAGCGTCTCGTTCAGCTCGCGCAGCTTCGAGACCGCCTCCCGGACCGCGGTGACGTCGGTGAAGGAGATCACGAAGCCCCCGTCCGGCGTCTGGCGGCAATGGACGTCCAGCGTCACGCCCCCCACGCGGTCGAGCACCAGCGACAGCGGCGGGCGGTGCCCGGTGCGCGCCACCCAGGCCAGCAGCGGGCGGGCCTGCGCCCCTTCCTCGACCAGCCCGCGGCGGGTCAGGTGCCCGGCCAGCGCCTCGAAGCTGACGCCCCGGCGCAGCAGGGTCACGGGCAGGCTCATCAACTCCTGCAACCGCGCGTTCCAGCCCGCCAGCTTGGCGTCGGCGTCGAAGATGGCGATGCCCTGGATGATGTGGTCGAGCGTGGCGCGCACCAGCCGCGCCTGGTCGTCGAGCTGCTTTTCGCGCTCCAGCCGCTCGGCGCGGACCAGCTCGGTGATGTCGGTCTGGATGATCGCGTAGCCGCCGTCGGGGGTGCGCTGCTCGCTCACCTGGATCCAGCGGTCCTCGACCAGCCGCACCACGAACTGCCCGCGGGCCCCGCGGTGGGCGCGCATCCGCCAGGCCTTCCAGTCCTCGGGGGAGCTGCCGGGATAGAGCGCCAGCACCTCGGAGCGCGAGAGGATGTCGACGTAATCCTCGAAGCTGATCCCCGGCTTGATCCGGTCGCGGATGTCATGGGTGACATAGCCGAAGCGGCTGTTGCACATCACCAGCGTCTCGTCGGCCGAGAACAGCGCGAAGCCTTCCTGCAGCGCCTCGAGCGCGTTGTGCAGGGCCGCCCGCGCCGCCTCCGCCTCGGCCTTCGCGCCGGCGAGTCGCGCATTGGCGGCCTCGAGCGCGGTCATCGTCTCCTGCAGGTCGTTGGTGCGCGCGCGCACCTTCGCCTCCAGCGCCACGGCGGTCTGGAACAGCCCGTAGGCCGCGCCGGTTTCGTTCGTGTCCCGCTCCACCCGGTTCATCAGGGCGGCCACGATCTTGCGCAGCTTCTCGTTCTGCCGCTCGGGCAGGTCATTGGGGTCGATCAGCGACAGGTCCATCAGCCGTCGTCCTCTCCCGCCCCGGGCCCCGAGTCGGGCCCGGCCTCGGCGCCGCATGCCGGAGGGTAGAGCGCAACGCCGGTGAACGTCTGGTTGACGTGCAGCATGTTGTGCTGCTCGCCGAAGGTGTTGAAGCCGACCACGCCGTGGCGGGAGAGGATCTCCGACACCCGGCCCGCAAGCTGGCTCTGCTCCACCTCGATCCGGCGCAGGGCGCAGTCGAAGCCGAGGATCGCGTCCGGCGCCCCGGCCTCGTTCAAGGCCGAGAGCGCCTCGTCCAGGTGCTCGGCGATGTCGAGCGCATCGGCCACGGTCAGCACCAGCCCCTCGTCGATCGCCGAGAAGAAGCGCAGCTCGCCGGTTTCCTCGATCCGCTGGATGGAGCGCACGTGGTGCTGCCCGCCCACGCGCACCACCACCGGGTGCGCGGCGAAGGTGAGGGGGGAGAGCTGCTCGGGGTCCTTGCCCACGAGGCGGGCGTATTCGCGCGCCGCCGGCTCGGCGTTGATCTCGGACACCAGGCGCTGCTCGGGATCGGCGGCGGTGACCACCATGCGCCGCTCGGTCGGGGTGTAGTTGTCGAAGCGGAACACCTCGACCCGCATCCGCGTGCGCACCAGCGCCAGCACCGCGGCGTCGCCGTGGAAGCGCCCGTCATGCAGCACCGCGGTCTGCGAGAAGTCGAGCGCGTCGGCTGCCGAGCCGCCGATCAGCTGCGTCGCCCCCAGCGAGGGGCCGAGCGAGGCGACCAGCGCGTCCTCGCGCAGCGACAGCCCGTCGGCCATCAACACGGCGAATTCGTTGTCGAAGGCGGCGGGCGCGGCGGCGAGGTCCATGCGCAGCCGCTGCACCAGCTCGCGCCCGCGGTCGAGCTGGTAGCTCTCGAGATCCGGGACGAAGGCGACGGCGGCGCTGAAATCGGCGGCGGGCAGGCCGACGGCGACGATGCAGCCCTCGTCATAGCCCTGCGAGGTGATCTCTCCGGCGGTGGTGCAGCCGATGACGGGGCCCGCGGCGAAGACCGGCGTCGCCTCCAGCGCGGCGCTCAGCGCGGCGCGGTCCCGGTCGGGCGAGACGAAGAGCAGGATCAGCGCGAAGGGCCCGTCCCCGAGGCCGCGCGCAAGGTCGCGCGTCGCCGCCTCCGGGTCCGCCGCCGCGGTCCAGGCCTGCCGCACATGCTTGCCGAGCGGCGGCTCCCCCACGCTGGATCGCGCGGGCCTGCCGCCGGGCGCCGTGGCGTCCACCCTCTGCATTCCTCCCCCTGCTTCCGGCCCCATGGTCCTTCGCGCAAGGCAGGGGCCGGCCCCCTCCTGTGCGCGCCGCATCCGCACGCCGGCGCCGCCGCCCCTCCCGGACGGCGCAGGCGCTGCGCGGAAACGACGTTATTGCGACGCGCCGTCGCTGTGCAAGATCGACTGGAACGAGACCTGCTGCGCGATCAGCACCGCCTGGGTGCGCGACTGCACCCCCAGCTTGCGCAGGATGGCGGAGATATGCGCCTTCACGGTCGTCTCGGCGATGCCGAGATCCCAGGCGATCTGCTTGTTCAGCTTGCCCGCGCAGACCAGCTGCAGGATCCGCATCTGCTGCGGGGTCAGCTCCCTCAGGCGGGTCAGCGGGTCGTCCGGGTCGGCGCCGCCGCCCTCGATGAACCCTTCGGGCGTCCAGGTCTGGCCCGCCAGCACCGTGCGCACCGCGCCGACGATCACGTCGCGCGGGCTGTCCTTGGGGATGAAGCCCGAGGCGCCGGCCTTGAGCGCGGAGGCGATGATCCGGTCGTCGGCGAGGGACGAGACCACCACCACCGGCGCGCGGGTCGCGGCGCGCAGGCGGATCAGCCCGTCGACGCCCGAGACGTCCGGAAGGTTGAGGTCGAGCAGGATCAGGTCCGGCGCCGCCCCGGCCTCGAGCCGCCGCGACGCTTCGGAGAGCGAGTTGGCGGCCTCCACCGCGCCGGCGCCGAAGGCGGCGCGCAGCGTCATGGTCAAGGCTTCGCAGAAGAGCGGGTGATCGTCGATCACCATCACCGCGTTCACGCTTCCGACCTGCGCTGCGCCCATCGATCCGATCCTCCGCCCGGGCGCGGCCTGCGCCCCGTGTCCAATCTGCATCTTTATCCGCCCCTGCTTCGCCGGGCGCGCCGCGGGCGGACGCGCCGCCCGGGACCCGCGCCGGGGTCCGCGCTCCGCCCGCCGACGCGCGCGCCGCGCGGCAGGGGCCCGTCCCGCGTGGCGGCGGGGGGGCCGGAGCATGGGCAGACCATACCCGACCGACGTCGCCAGCGCCTTAGCACCAAAGTCCCTGCCCGGCCATGGCCGCCGCCCCTTGAAGCGCCGCGCCCCGGCGCCCCGGCCCGCCCTTTCCCTGGCGCGCGCCCCCGCGCGCGGGCCCCCGCCGGGCCGTGCGCCCGGCCAAGCCTTGCGCGCGGCCCCGGCGGGCATATCTTGGGCCCCGAGTCGTCGCGCCGTCGCGGCGCCGTCGCCCCGCCGCCGCGCTTGCCGCGCACCTGGCGCGCGCGCGGCACGAAGCGGGCGCGCCCGCGGCCCGCCCGCCGCCGCAGCCCAGACCCCGAGGAGGCCGAGATGCAGCACGCGATCCCCGCCCGCCCCTCCCGTTCCCGCCGCGCCGCCGCGGCGCTGGCCGCCGCCGCCCTCGCCCTGCCCGTCCTCGCCCTCGGCGCCGCGCCCGTCGCCGCCGAGACCCGGCAGGTCCCGCAGAACCGGGCCGAGATCTCGCTCTCCTTCGCGCCGGTCGTGAAGAAGGCCGCCCCGGCGGTGGTCAACATCTACGCGCGCAAATCGGTGGAGCGCGCCCGCTCGCCCTTCATGGGCGACCCGTTCTTCGAGCGGTTCTTCCAGCGCTTCGCCCCGCCCTCGCGCCGGATGGAGAACGCGCTCGGCTCGGGCGTCATCGTGTCCCCGGACGGGCTGGTGGTGTCGAACCACCACGTGGTCGGCGGCGCCGAGGAAATCCGCGTGGTCCTCGCCGACCGGCGCGAATACGAGGCCGAGCTGGTGCTGTCGGACGAGGACAGCGACCTCGCCGTCCTGCGCCTCGCCGACGCCGCGGACCTGCCCGCGCTCGAACTTCTCGACAGCGACGAGCTGGAGGTCGGGGACCTCGTGCTCGCCATCGGCAACCCGTTCGGGGTGGGCCAGACGGTCACCTCGGGCATCGTCTCGGGCCTGGCGCGTTCGGGCGGCGCGGGGGGGCGCGGCGACGGGTACTTCATCCAGACCGACGCGGCCATCAACCCCGGCAATTCGGGCGGCGCGCTGGTGGACATGGAGGGGCGGCTCGCGGGCGTGAACACCTCGATCCTCACCCGCTCGGGCGGCTCCAACGGCATCGGCTTCGCGGTGCCCGCCAACCTCGTGGCCCAGGTGGTGGCGCAGGCCGAGGCCGGGCGCTCCGAGCTCGCCCGCCCCTGGTCCGGCGTCGCCGCCCAGACCGTGACCGGAGAGCTGGCCGAGGCGATGGGCCTCGAGCGCCCGGAAGGCGTGCTGCTGCGCGGCCTGCACCGCCTCTCGCCCTTCGCCGCCGCGGGGCTCAGGCGCGGCGACGTGGTGGTGGCGGTGGACGGACGCCCCGTCGCCAGCCCGCAGGAGCTCGACTTCCGCCTCGCCGCCCGCGGCGTCGGCGCGAAGGCCACGGTCGACTACCTGCGCGGCCGCGAGGCCGGGTCGGCCCGGGTCGCCCTGTTCCCCGCCCCCGAGGACCCGCCCGCCGACATCCGCCGGATCCGCGGCCGCTCGCCCTTCATGGACCTCGCGGTCGGGAACCTGTCCCCGGCGCTGGCGGGCCGCGTCGGCGCCCCCGAGGACGCCGAGGGCGTGGTGGTGCTCGAGGCCGGGCCGATGGGCCGCCGCAACGGCTGGCGCCCCGGCGACATCATCCGCAAGGTCGACGGGCGCGCGGTGGACAGCACCCGCACCCTCGACCGCATCGCCGACGAGCGCCGCAGCCGCTGGGAGGTCGAGATCGAACGCGACGGCCGCCGCGGCGCGCTGCGCTTCCGCGGCTGACGAAAGGGCCCGAGATGGCCGACCTTTTCGACGGGTTCGACCCGCCCCGGCCCGCCGCGCCCGAGGCGGCCCCGCCCCCGAAGGCGCCCGAGGGCCCGCGCCCGCTGGCCGACCGGCTGCGGCCGCGGGACCTGTCGGAGGTGATCGGGCAGGAGGGCATCCTCGGCCCCGGCGGCCCGCTGGCGGAGATGATCGCCGCGCGCCGGATGCCCTCGCTGGTGCTCTGGGGCCCGCCGGGGGTGGGCAAGACCACCATCGCGCGCCTGCTGGCCGAGGCGGCGGACCTGTCCTTCGTGCAGATCAGCGCGATCTTTTCCGGCGTGGCCGAGCTTCGGAAGGTGTTCGACGCCGCCCGCGCCCGCCGCGGGACCGGCCGCGCCACGCTGCTCTTCGTGGACGAGATCCACCGCTTCAACAAGGCCCAGCAGGACGGGTTCCTGCCGCACATGGAGGACGGGACGATCACCCTGGTGGGCGCCACCACCGAGAACCCGTCCTTCGAGCTGAACGCCGCGCTTCTGTCCCGCGCGCAGGTGCTGACCCTGACGCGCCTC
Organism: Rhodovulum sp. DZ06; assembly: GCF_050586345.1. Classification (NCBI taxonomy): domain Bacteria; kingdom Pseudomonadati; phylum Pseudomonadota; class Alphaproteobacteria; order Rhodobacterales; family Paracoccaceae; genus Rhodovulum; species Rhodovulum sp. DZ06. The sequence goes on along the minus strand of NZ_JBOCEF010000003.1, from coordinate 24,957 downwards.
TCGCCCGAGGCGCTGGAGCGGCTGCTGACCCGGGCCGAGGCGCTGGAGGGCGAGGCGCTGGCCCTCGACGAGGGGGCCCGCGCCGCGCTGGTGGAGATGGCCGATGGCGACGGCCGCGCGCTGCTGAACATGGCCGAGGAGGTCTTCGCCCACGGCGCCGCCGGCGGCGCGCCGCTGACGCGCGAGGCGCTGGCCCGGCGCGTGTCCCGCCGCGCCGCGGTCTATGACAAGTCGGGCGACGGGCATTACGGGCTGATCTCGGCGCTGCACAAGTCGGTGCGGGCCTCGGACGTGGACGCGGCGCTCTACTGGCTCGCACGCATGATCGCGGCGGGCGAGGACCCGCGCTACCTCGCCCGCCGCATGACCCGCATGGCGGTGGAAGACATCGGGCTGGCGGACCCCGGCGTGCACCGCCAGTGCCTCGATGCGTGGGAGACGTATGAGCGGCTCGGCTCCCCCGAGGGGGAGCTGGCGCTGGCCCAGGCCTGCGCGGCGCTGGCCCTCGCCCCGAAGTCCAACAGCGCCTACGTGGCCTGGAAGGCGGCGCTGCGGCTGGCGAAGGAGACGGGGTCGGCCCCGCCGCCCAAGAACATCCTCAACGCGCCGACGAAGATGATGAAGGAGCAGGGCTTCGGGTCGGGCTATGTCTATGACCACGACGCCGAGGATGGCGTGTCGGGGCAGAACTGCTGGCCCGACACGCTGGAGGAGGTGAAGCTCTACACCCCCGTCGAGCGGGGGCACGAGCGGGAGCTCGCCAAGCGCGTGGCCTGGTTCGAGCGCAAGCGGGCCGAGCGGCGCGGGGGCTGAACGGGCGCGGGCCGGGGGGACGGCGGCGTCCCCCCCCGGGCCCCTCTTATTTCCGCAGCGCCGGAAGGCCCACGCCGGTCGCCTCGAAGCCCCCGTCGACGGCGAGGGTCTGGCCGGTCACGTAGCTCGCCTTGTCCGAGCACAGGAAGCAGATGACGTTGGCCAGCTCCTGCTCGGAGCCATAGCGGTTGAGCGGGATCGCGTCGTGATAGGCGTCGATGATGTCCTGCGTGTGCACCGCCATCGCCAGCTTGGTGCGCACCGGGCCGGGGGCGACGCAGTTGGCGCGGATGCCGAACTCGCCCAGCTCCACCGCCTGCTGCTGGGTCAGCTGGATCACCGCGGCCTTGGAGGTCCCGTAGGCAACCCGCAGGGTCGAGGCGCGCAGGCCGCTGATCGAGGCGATGTTGACGATGCAGCCCTTGGCCGCCTTCAGGTGCGGGGTCATCGCCTGGGTGCACAGGAACACGCCGTCGAGATTGGTCTCCATCACCCTGCGCCAGCGGTCGAACCCGGTCTGCTCGATCGGGCCGAAATCGGCGACGCCGGCGTTGTTGACCAGCGCGTCGACGCGGCCGAGGGCGGCGAGCGCCTCGGCGGTCATGCGCGCGACCTGGGCGGGGTCCGAGACGTCGGCGATGATCGGGACCGCGCCGTCGAAACCCCGGGCGCGCAGGGCGGCCGCCGCCTCGGCCAGCGCGTCCGCGTCGCGGTCCACGAGGGCGACGCGGCGGCCTTCGCCGAGGAAGGTGGCGGCGGAGGCGAGGCCGATGCCGCGCGCGGCCCCGGTCACGACGGCGGTGAGGGGGGCGTTGAGGGGGGCTGCGGCGGGCGCGGCGGCGGCGTCGGTCATGTGAAGGGCTCCTCCCGGGCGATTTTGCGCGATGGTTGTCCGAGCGCGCGGCGGAAGGCAAGCGCGGGCCGCGCCGCGCGACCTGCACGACGGGGGCGACGGGGCGCGCGACCGGGGCGCAACGGGGGCCGGGGCGCCGCCCCGCCCCCGGCTACCGCTCCGGCGCCGCCGCCAGCCCCAGCGCCCGGCGCAGCCCGGCCGCGTCGCCGGGCGCCACCGCCGCCTGCGCCGCGATCCCGGCGGGCGCGCCGCCCAGCCGGATCGCGCGCGTCGCCAGCGCCGCGGCCTCCAGCGGCGCATGGGTCACCAGCACCGCCGCCATGCCCGGGCGCCGGTGCAACAGGGAGGCGGTCAGCGCCGCCATCTCGGCCGCCGCGCCCTCGTCGAGCGAGGCGAAGGGTTCGTCCAGCAGCAGAAGATCCGGCGCGCTCGCCAGCGCGCGGGCCAGCGACAGCCGCCGCCGCTGCCCGAGGCTGAGCCGCCCCGGGTGCAGCCCCGCCTTGTCCGCCAGCCCCACCTCGGCCAGCGCCGGCAGGGGATCGGCGCCGGTGGCGATCTCGATGTTCTGCGCGGCGGTGCGCCAGGGCAGCAGCGTCGGCTCCTGGAACGCCATGCCGAGGCGGTCGGGGCGGCGCACCGACAGCCCCTCGACCCGCGCCGCGACCGGCAGCCCCGCCGCCAGCCGCAGCAGGGTCGACTTGCCGACGCCCGAGGGGCCGAGCACCGCCAGCACCTCGCCCGGCGCCACGGCGATCCGCACCGGCCCGAGAACCTGCGCATCGCCGAACCACAGCCCGTCCAGCGCCAGCTCCAGCGCCGCGGCCGCGCCGCCCGCAGCCGCCGCGCCCCCGGCCCTGCCCGGCGCGCTCATGTCCGGCGCGCTCATGTCCGGCGCGCTCATTGCCGCCACCGGCGCGCGCGCCGCTCCCAGGGCTGCATCGCGCCCTTCTCGATCGCCAGCATCACCGCGACGAAGGCGAGCGCATAGACCAGCACCCGGCCGACATCGAACAGCTGGAAATGCATGTGGATCATGAAGCCCACGCCGTCGGGGCGGCCCAGCAGTTCCACCACCAGCACGATCTTCCACACCAGCGCGAGGCCCGAGCGGGCGGCGGCGGCGGCGTGGGGGGCCATCTGCGGCAGCTCCACGTGCCGCAGCCGCGCCCACCAGGACAGGCGGTGAATGCGGGCCATGTCGTCGAGCGCGGGGTCGAAGGTGCGCGCGCCCTCGCGGGCGATGGCGGCGACCATGGGGATCTTGTTGATCGCCACGGCCAGGATCGCCGCCGTCTCGGTCAGCCCGATCCAGATGTAGCACAGCACGATCACCACCAGCGCCGGCAGGTTCAGCGCCACCACCAGCCACGGGTCGGCGGCGGCGTCGAGCCGCGGGCGCCGTCCCATCGCCATGCCGATGGCGAGGCCGACCGACAGCGCCAGCGCGAAGGCCGCCGCCACCCGCAGCAGCGTCGCCGAGAGATGGGTGAAGAGCGCGCCGGAGGCCGCTTCCTCGCGCGCCAGCGCCGCCACCGCGGCCGGGCCGGGCAGAACCTCGGGGTCCGCCGACAGCGCGGCGGCGGCGGCCCAGCACAGGATCATCGCCGCCAGCGACAGGACCGGCACGAGATGCGCGCGCCGCGGCTTCAGGGCGGCGAGCACCGGGCAGCCCGGCCCGGCCGCCACGGGCGCGCCCTCGGCCGCCGCCCCCGCGCCGGCGCCCGCCGCGGGCGCGGCGTCGCCGGGGGCGGCCTCCGCCGTCTCCACCGCGCGCGCCTGCTCCTGCTCCTGCTCCTGCGACATTCCCCCGTGCATCGGCTCAGCGCCGAACCTTCGGCGTGGCCGCCGCCGCGTCCGCCGAGGCGCTGGCCGCCGCCGCCGCGTTCAGCGCCCCGGCGTCCACGAACACCCCCGCGGGCAGCCGGTCCGCGCCGCCGACCAGCGTCGCGCCGCCGAGGCGCGCCATCAGCGCCAGCATCCTGTCCGCCGCCCCCTCGTCCACCGGGCCGTCCCCCGGCGCCCCGGCGCGCCAGCCCGCGCGCAACGCGTCGAACTCGGCCTCCGAGGCGGCGCGCATCTGCGCGCGCAGCCCCTCCCACACCGCGTCATCGGCCAGCATCAGCCCCTTGGCGGCGCGCGAGGCGCGGGCGAAGGCGGCCAGCAGCGCGGGGTGCTCGCGCAGCATCTCCCCGTGGAACACGTATCCCAGAAGCGGCGTGTCGGCCGAAAGACCGAGCGCCGCCGCCGCCTCTTCGACCGTCGCCAGCTTGCGCATCCCCGCCGCCGCGGCCTTCGCGCCCCAGTGCCAGTAATTCACCGCGCCCGAGAGGCGCCCCGCCTTGGCCTGCTGGAAGATCAGCGGCGGCGCGCCATAGACCTGGCGCGTCTCGGCCGCCAGGTCCACGCCATGCTCCGCCTCGGCCCAGGCCCGCAGGATCAGCCAGGACTTGTCCAGCGGCCCGCCCGCGATCCCGATCTCTCCGCCACGAAGCTCCGCCACCGTCTTCGCGCCGTCCGCGGGGACCATCAGCGCCCCGACGGCGCGCGAATAGGGCAGGAACACGTAATCCTTGCCCGCCGCCCGCTGCCGGGCGACCCAGATCCAGTCGGCCACCATCGCGTCCGCCTCGCCCGCCTGGAAGGCGATGCGCGCGGCGGGACCGCCGGCCATCCCCTCGACCTTCAGCGCAAAGCCGTTGGCGCGGTCGAAACCGCGGGCGCGGATGGTCGACAGCTCCCAGTTCACGGTGCCGACCTTCAGCGCGGCGACGGTCAGCACGGGGGCGCCGCCCGCGATCTCCTCCGCCGCGAGGGCGGGGGACGCGAGCAGCGAGAGCGACAGGCAGGCCGCGGCGGCGCGGCGCAGGGCGGCGATGACAACGCGCATGGACGGCCTCCTCCCAGGAACCGGCGCCCCCCCTCGCGCATGGCCGGGGGGCTGAGTCGCGCCACCCTATCCATCCCCCGGCGCGCGGTAAAATAGGACCATCAGCCTGCCCCCGCCCCTCTGGACCGGGACGCGGGCGGGCCTAGACTGCGCCCATGACCCGCGCCGCCGCCCTCCTGCTCCTGGCCCTCGCCCTCGCCGCCCCCGCCGCCGCGCGGGCCGAACCGCGCGGGTGGGAGGAGATCCGCGCCGCGCGCCCCGACCTGTTCCACGCCGAGACCGGCTTTCGCATCGCCCGCCAGCGCGCGCCCACCCCCGCCGACATCCCCGCCCCCGCGCGCCGCGTCGGCGCCGCCGAGGCCCGCGCGCTGATCGACGCGGGCGCGGTCGCCGTCGACGTCTACGGCGCCTTCTCGCCCCGCTATGACGAGCTCGACGGCACGTGGCGCGAGCGGGAGACGCGCTTCTCGATCCCCGGCGCGACCTGGCTGCCCGAGGTCGGGCGCGGAACGCTGACGCCCGAGATCGCCCGCTGGTTCGAAGGGGCGCTGGCGCGCCTCACCGGGGGCGACCGGGGCCGGGCGCTGGTGGTCTTCTGCGTCGCCGATTGCTGGATGAGCTGGAACGCCGCCCGCCGCGCGGCCGAGAGCTTCGGCTACACCGACGTCGCGTGGTTCCGCCTCGGGACCGACGGCTGGCTGGACGCGGGCTGGGCGCTGGCGCCGGTCCCGCCGACGCCGGTGGACCTCGACTGACGCCGCGCGCGCCCGCGCCCCCTGGCGGCGCCCCCCCCCTACCAAAGTCCAATGCCGCGGTTGACCTCGATCAACGGCGCGCGGGGCGTTCGGGCGCATCTTCCCCTTGCGCCCACGCCGCCCCCGCCGAACCCGATCACGGGCCTGGCGGCCCCGGCGGAGCGCCGACGCGGTCCGGCCCCCGGCCGTCCTCCCCACGACGTCCCGCCGGGGGCCGTCCGCGTCCGAAACCCGAAAGGACCGCCGCCATGACCGCGCACCCGCTCCGCCTCGCCGCCCTCGCCGCCATGCTGCTGGGCGCCCCCGCCATCGCCCCCCTGCCCGCCGCCGCCGACACGTTCGAGGACGTGAAGATCCTGGCCGGCGAGGCGCTGTTCGTGCGCGAGTGCCGCCGCTGCCACGCGCCGGACGCCGATCATGACAGCTACGGCCCGCCGCTGGTGAACGTGGTCGGGCGCGGGGCCGGGACCTATCCCGATTACGATTACTCGGTCGCGCTCGAAGCCTCGGGGATCGTCTGGACCCCGGCCGCCCTGCGCGCCTGGATGGAGGACAATGACGGCTTCATGCCCGGCACCAAGATGCGCCACGTGGGCATCGAGGACCGCACCGCCCAGGACTTCATCCTGAGCTACCTGAAGTCGATCACCACCAGGGACAACAGCGCCATCGACAAGGCGGACTGATCCGCGCCGCGCCGATCGACGCGCCCGGGCGGGGTCCCGCACCCCGCCCGCGCCGCCCCGCCGCGCCCCCGGGCTCTCCCCCCGGCGCGGGCGCGGCGGACCCGCGGCCGGCGCGGGACCCGCCCCCCCGGTCCGATCCTTCCCCGGACCGGGCGTCCCGCGCCGCCGCCCATCCCCCGCCGCCCTCGCCCATCCCCCCGCCGCCGCTACGACTTTGGTCGCATCCGGGGCGTGGTTTCGGGTGGAAAGCGCCGCCCTGCAGGGCCTTGAGGCCGCTGCGGCGCCCCATAGGACCATGGTCCAATTCCACGTGCTGTCGGAATCGTGAGACGAATTCCCCGAGTTTGATGAGAACCGGCGACGCGGCCGGTTCACAGACGTCTCGGGAGGACATCCATGAAATCTCTGCTTATCGCGGCTTCCGCCTTCGCGCTGGCGGCCACGGGCGCGGTCGCCGAGGGCGTGACCGAAGCCGACCTCGCCAACGACGCCATGACCACCGGCGACGTGCTGACCAACGGCATGGGGCGCCACCTGCAGCGCTTCTCGCCGCTGGACACCCTGAACAAGGACAACGTCAAGAACCTGGTCCCCGCCTGGGCCTTCAGCCTCGGCGGCGAGAAGCAGCGCGGGCAGGAGACCCAGCCGCTGATCCATGACGGGATCATGTACATCACCGGCTCCTACTCCCGCGTCTACGCCATCGACGTGAAGACCGGCGAGGAGATCTGGCAGTACGACGCGCGCCTGCCCGAGGGCATCCTGCCCTGCTGCGACGTCATCAACCGCGGCGGCGCCATCTATGGCGACAGCTTCTACTTCGGCACGCTGGACGCGCGCATCGTCGCGCTCGACCTGAAGACCGGCAAGGTCAAGTGGCGCAAGAAGATCGCCGACTACAAGGCCGGCTATTCCTACACCGCCGCGCCGCTGATCGTGAACGGCCTCGTCATCACCGGCAACTCCGGCGGCGAATTCGGCATCGTCGGCGAAGTGCAGGCGCGTGACGCCGAAACCGGCGAGATGGTCTGGACCCGCCCGGTGATCGAGGGCCACATGGGCACCCTCAACGGCGAAGAATCCACCATGACCGGCACGCTGAACGCGTCCTGGCCGGGCGACATGTGGAAGACCGGCGGCGGCGCCACCTGGCTCGGCGGCTCCTACGACGCCGACACCGACACCCTCGTGTTCGGCACCGGCAACCCCGCCCCGTGGAACTCCCACCTGCGCGGCGCCGGTTCGGGCAACGACGGCTCGGGCGACAACCTCTACGCCGCCTCGCGCCTCGGCATCGACCCGGCGACCGGCGAGATCAAGTGGCACTTCCAGTCCACCCCGCGCGAGGGCTGGGACTATGACGGCGTCAACGAAGTCGTCGCCTTCACCGACCGGAACGGCAACAAGCGCTACGCCACCGCGGACCGCAACGGCTTCTTCTACGTGCTGAACCGCGAGGACGGGAAGTTCGTCGACGCCATGCCCTTCGTCACCCAGATCACCTGGGCCTCGGGCATCGACGAGAACGGCCGCCCGATCTTCAACGAGGACAACCGTCCCGGCAACCCGGCCGACGCGGCCGACGGCAAGAAGGGCGAGGTCGTGTTCTCGGCCCCCGGCTTCCTCGGCGGCAAGAACTGGATGCCGATGGCCCACAACCCCGACACCGGCCTGTTCTACGTGCCGGCGAACGAGTGGGGCATGGACATCTGGAACGAGCCGGTGACCTACAAGAAGGGCGCCGCCTACCTGGGGTCCGGCTTCACCATCAAGCCGCTCTACGAAGACTACATCGGCGCCATCCGCGCGATCGACCCGACCACCATGGAGCAGAAGTGGGAGGTCAAGAACAACGCCCCGCTCTGGGGCGGCGTGATGACCACCGCCGGCGGCCTGGTGTTCTACGGAACCCCCGAGGGCTACTTCAAGGCGCTTGACGCCGACACCGGCGAGGAGCTGTGGAAGTTCCAGACCGGCTCGGGCATCGTCGGCCAGCCCGTGACCTGGGAGATGGACGGCGAGCAGTACGTGTCGGTCGTCTCCGGCTGGGGCGGCGCGGTTCCGCTCTGGGGCGGCGAGGTCGCCAAGAAGGTCAACTACCTGAACCAGGGCGGTTCGGTCTGGACCTTCAAGCTGCCGAAGCAACTGGCGTCCAACTGATCCCATCGGGACGGAGTTGAGAGGGGGCGGCGCGAAAGCGCCGCCCTTTTTCTTTGGGGTGGGGGCGCATAACCCCCCGTTCACCCTGCCCTGCCATCCTCGCCCACCACCACGCCCGAGGATGCCCCATGGCCGAGACCACCGGCTCGACCCCCAACAGCTACGCCGGATCCAACCAGGACAACACGTTCGGGAACAACCGATACTGGATCCAGTGGATCGAGTACGAGAACCCGTCGCCGGTGAACAGCCTCTCGGAGCTCGGCTTCGACCTCACCAATGGCGACTACGACGCCGCCAACGCCACGGTGACCTCGACCGACATCACCCATGCCGGGGGCGTCGACACCTCCGATGTCGGGGCCATCGCCCCCTATATCGGCGAGACCAACGCCAACGGCACGGCGACCGAGCTCTTCGCCACCCGCTTCGTCTCCACCCTCACCATCGACACCGCGGGAACCTATGATTTCCGCATGAACTCGGACGACGGCTCGATGCTGTTCATCGACGGGGTGCAGGTCATCAACCATGACGGGCTGCACGATGGCGGCCCGCAGGCCTATGCCTCGATCCCGCTGAGCGCGGGGCAGCACGACATCGTCATCATCCAGTACAACTACCAGGGGCCCTCGGCCCTCAACGTCTACCTAACAGGCGCCGACTACCCGACCGAGACGGAGTTCGACGCCATCCCCCTGACGCACCTGTCGGCCAATGCCGGGGACGACGTGGTGGACGCGGGGGACGGCGCCGACACCATCCATGGCGGCGAGGGCGACGACATCCTGCGCGGGGGCGCCGGGGCCGACACCCTCCATGGCGAGGCCGGGGCGGATACGCTCGAGGGCGGGGCGGGCGACGACACGCTGCTTGGCGGCGCGGGGGCGGACACCTTCGTCATCACCTCGGGCGGCGGGGCGGACACGGCGAGCGACTTCAACGCGGCCGAGGACCTGCTCGACACCTCCGGTCTCGACGCCGCGCTCGGCCGCCAGCTGACCGCCGCCGACATCACGGTGACCGAGGATGGGGTCTCCGGCGACCAGACCCTCAGCTTCCCGGGCGGAGAGAGCATCACCCTGCCGCCGGGCACGCTGGACCTGAGCACCAGCCGGTCGCAGTTCAATTCGCTGGTGGCGCTCGGCGTGCCCGCCTGCTTCTGCCCCGGGGTCCGCATCGCCACGCCCTCGGGGCCGCGGGCGGTGGAGACGCTGGCCCAGGGGGACCTGGTGGAGACGCTGGCGGACGGGCCGCTGCCGGTCCTGCTGGTCCTGCGCCGCATCGCCCTGCGGGGGGCGAAGGGGCGGCACATGCCCCTGCGCATCGACGCGGGGGCCTTCGGACGAGGCCTGCCGCGGCGGGCGCTGCGCCTGTCTCCGCAGCACCGGGTGGCGCTGCGCCGCCGGCGCGGCCCCGAGGCGCTGACCCCGGCCCGCGCGCTCCTCGGCGGCGGCGGCGTCCGGCATGAGACGCAGGCCCCCGCCGCGCTCTACCTCGCGCTGCTGCTGCCCCGCCACGCGGTGATCTTCGCCGAGGGGCTGGCGGTCGAGAGCTACCTGCCCGGCCCCGCCACGCGCGCCTCGATGGGGCCCGACGGGCGCGCGGCGATCCGGCGGGTCGAGGCGCTGACAGGACCGCTCAGCCCCGCCCTGCCGCTGCTCGGCGCCCGCAAGGGACGGCGGGCGATGGCGACGGGCGCCCGCCCTTTCGGCCAGGAGGAGACGGCGCGGCCCTCGCCCTGCCCCGCCATGGCCTGACCCGCCCGCCTGGCGCCGCAAACGAAAAACGCCGCCCCGTGGGGCGGCGCTTTCCGTCCGGCGATGCGGCAGAGGCTCAGGCCTCGGCGTTCGCCTCTTCCTCGGCCAGGCGCGCACGGTCGGCGGCGCCCTTGGCGGAGGTGTCACGGTCGACCAGCTCGATCACCGCCATCGGCGCCATGTCGCCATAGCGGAAGCCGGCCTTCAGCACGCGGCAGTAGCCGCCCGAACGCTCGGCGTAGCGCGGGCCGAGAACTTCGAACAGCTTCTTCACGGCCGCGTCCTGCTTCAGGCGGGACATGGCGTTGCGGCGCGAGTGCAGGTCGCCCTTCTTGCCGAGGGTGATCATCTTGTCGATGATCCGCTTCATTTCCTTGGCCTTGGGCAGGGTGGTCTTGATCTGCTCGTGCTCGATCAGCGAGCAGGCCATGTTCGCGAACATCGCCTTGCGGTGCTCGTGGGTGCGGTTCAGCTTGCGGTAGCCGTTGCCGTGACGCATGGGATTTCTCCGGTCTCAAGAGGGGCGCGAGGCCCCGGATGGATGCCCCTGGGGGGCGCTTTTGCTTTGTCCGGCCCGTTCTTGCGTCGCGGGCCTCCTTGGGGCTTTCGCCCGGGTGCGCGCCCTATACAGGCGTGCGACGCCCGCCGCAAGGGGATGCGGCGGGCGCCAAAGCGAAACGCGGATCAGAACTGGTCTTCGTACTTGCGGGCCAGCTCTTCGATGTTCTCGGGGGGCCAGTCCGGCACGTCCATGCCGAGGTGCAGACCCATGGTCGAGAGCACTTCCTTGATCTCGTTCAGCGACTTGCGGCCGAAGTTCGGGGTGCGCAGCATCTCCGCCTCGGTCTTCTGGATCAGGTCGCCGATATAGACGATGTTGTCGTTCTTCAGGCAGTTCGCAGACCGCACCGAGAGCTCCAGCTCGTCCACCTTCTTGAGCAGGAGCGGGTTGAACTCGAGGTCGTCCTGCTCTTCCTTGCGCTGCACCGCGTCCGGCTCGTCGAAGTTGACGAAGACGGCCAGCTGGTCCTGCAGGATGCGCGCGGCGAAGGCCACGGCGTCCTCGGGGGTGACGGAGCCGTCGGTCTCGATCGAGAGCGTCAGCTTGTCATAGTCCAGCACCTGGCCCTCGCGGGTCGGCTCGACCTTGTAGGACACCTTCTTGACCGGCGAGAACAGCGCGTCGACGGGGATCAGGCCGATCGGGCTGTCCTCGGTCTTCTGCTTGTCGGCGGGGACGTAGCCCTTGCCGGTGTTCACGGTCAGCTCCATGTGGAGCGACGCGCCCTGGTCGAGGTGGCAGATCACGTGGTCGGGGTTCAGGATCTCGATCCCCGCGGTGGTCTGGATGTCCCCGGCGCTGACGACGCCCGGGCCGGTCTTCTGGAGGGTCAGGCGCTTGGGCCCTTCGACCTCCATCTTCACCGCCACGCCCTTGATGTTCAGGACGACGTCGGTCACGTCCTCGCGCACGCCGGCGATGGACGAGAATTCATGCAGAACGCCGTCGATCTGAATCGAGGTGATCGCGGCGCCCTGGAGCGACGACAGCAGCACGCGGCGCAGCGCGTTGCCGAGGGTCAGGCCGAAGCCCCGCTCGAGCGGCTCGGCGATCACCGTGGCCTGCGCCGACGCGTCGGCGCCCGCGCGGATGTCGAGGCGGGTGGGCCGGATGAGTTCCTGCCAGTTCTTGTGGATCATGGGGCGTGGTCCTCCATTCCTGTCCGCTGCGGGATCCAGACTGCTGCGGACGTCCCGAGGAAACCTTGAAAGGCTGCCGTTTCAACGGCGAAGACCCGCCCCTTCAAGGTGGGGGCGGGCCAGTTCTTGTCAGGCGCTGCGCGTCAGACGCGGCGGCGCTTCGGCGGGCGGCAGCCGTTGTGCGGGATCGGGGTGACGTCCCGGATCGCGGTCACGGTCAGACCGGCGGCCTGGAAGGCGCGCAGCGCCGACTCGCGGCCGCCGCCGGGGCCCTGCACCTCGACCTCGAGGGTGCGCAGGCCGTGATCCATCGCCTTCTTCGCCGCGTCTTCCGCAGCCACCTGGGCGGCGTACGGGGTCGACTTGCGCGAGCCGCGGAAGCCCATGGCGCCCGAGGACGACCACGAGATCGCGTTGCCCTGGGCGTCGGCGATGAGGATCTTGGTGTTGTTGAAGGAAGAGTTCACGTGGGCCACGCCCGACGAGATGTTCTTCCGCTCCTTGCGCTTCGTGCGCTGCTTGTCGCGAGCCATCTGTCCTGCCCTCCCTTACTTCTTCTTGCCGGCGATCGGCTTCGCCGGGCCCTTGCGGGTGCGGGCGTTGGTGTGGGTGCGCTGGCCGCGCACGGGCAGGCCGCGGCGGTGACGCAGGCCGCGGTAGCAGCCGAGGTCCATCAGGCGCTTGATGTTGACCGCGACTTCACGGCGAAGGTCGCCTTCCACGGTCACGTTGGCGTCGATGTGCTCACGGATCGCGAGGACCTCGGCGTCCGACAGCTCGTTCACGCGGCGCTCTTCGGCCACGCCGACGGCGGCGCAGATTTCCTTGGCGGTCGTGTCGCCGATGCCGTGGATGTAGGTCAGGGCGATGTGGACCCGTTTGTGGGTCGGGATGTTAACGCCTGCAATGCGGGCCAAACCGGATCTCCGTTCGGTTTCACGACGCGCCCGGTCCCAGGGGGCCGGTAAGATGCGCCGCGTCATCTGTGAATGTCGGGGAGCGGACCCCCTGACGTCGAAGCCCCCCGGAACCGGGGGGCTGGACGCTGAGTCGCAACGGGTCAACCCTTTTGCGACTCTTCGTACTGAGGGCGCGGAGTATAGGAGCGACTCGGGGGGCGTCAACCCCGCGCGAACACCCCCGCGCGCCTTTCTTCGGGGCGGCGCGTCAGGCGTCCAGCGCGGCCTTCACGGCGGCGGCCACGGCGTCGATCTCGCCCAGCCCGTCCAGCGCGGTCAGAAGACCCTTGGCGTGATAATAGCCGATCAGCGGGCCGGTGTCGCGGTAGTAGTTGAACAGCCGCGTGCGCATCGCCTCGGCGTTGTCGTCGGCCCGGGCCTTGCCGCCCGCCGCCACCGCTTCCGCCGCGCGGTTCACCACGCGCTTCACCAGCACCTCGTCATCGGCCTTCAGCTGGATCACCTTGTCCAGCGTCTCGCCCTTCGCCGCCAGCAGCTCGCCCAGGGCGTCGGCCTGGGCCAGCGTCCGCGGGAAGCCGTCGAAGATGAAGCCGCCCTCCGCGCCCGCCTCGAGCTTCTCGGCGATCAGGTCGATGACGATCTGGTCGGTGACGAGATCGCCCCGCGCCATGATGTCCTTCACCTTCTCGCCCAGCGGCGTGCCCGCCGCCTGGGCTTCGCGCAGCATGTCGCCGGTGGAGAGCTGGACCATGCCGCGGTCCTGGATCAGGCGGGCGGCCTGGGTGCCCTTGCCGGCGCCCGGCGGGCCAAGCAGGATGATGTTCATCGACGTTTCTTCCCTTTGCCGCGGAGCTTCGATTTCTCGATCAGCCCCTCGTACTGATGCGCGAGCAGGTGGGATTGCACCTGCGTGACCGTGTCCATGGTTACCGACACGACGATCAGAAGCGAAGTGCCGCCAAAGTAGAAGGGCACGGCGAGCTCGGCCCGCAGGATCTCCGGCATGAGACAGATGATCGAGAGGTAGAGCGCGCCCAGCACCGTCAGGCGGTTGAGGACGAAGTCGAGATATTCGGCCGTCTTCTTGCCCGGACGGATGCCCGGCACGTAGCCGCCGTTGCGCCGCAGGTTCTCCGACACCTCCTCGGGGTTGAAGACCACCGAGGTGTAGAAGAACGAGAAGAACACGATCATGGCCACGAAGAAGATCAGGTAGCCCGCCTGCCCCGGCCCGAAATAGGCCGAGATCCAGCCGAGGATGCCGGTGGTGCCGCCATCGGCCGAGAAGCTGGCGATGGTGGTCGGCAGCAGCAGCAGCGACGAGGCGAAGATCGGCGGGATGACGCCCGCGGTGTTGACCTTCAGCGGCAGGAACGAATTCTCGCCCCCGTACATCTTCTGGCCGACCTGGCGCTTGGGATACTGCACGAGGATCCGGCGCTGCGCCCGCTCGATATAGACCACGCCCGCGATCACCACGACCGCGAGGACGAGGACCAGCAGGATGATCGCCGCGGCCAGCTGGCCGGTGCGCCCCAGCTCGAACATCTGCGCCATGGCGCGCGGCAGCTCGGCCACGATGCCCGCGTAGATGATCAGCGAGATGCCGTTGCCGATCCCGCGCGCGGTGATCTGCTCGCCCAGCCACATCAGCAGCATGGTGCCGCCGACGAGCGAGATGACGGCCGAGGCGCGGAAGAACCAGCCCGGGTCCATGGCCAGTTCCTGGCCCTCGAGACCCACCGCGATGCCGTAGGCCTGGAAGGTGGCCAGGATCACCGTGCCGTAGCGGGTGTACTGGTTGATCTTCCGGCGGCCGGCTTCGCCGTCCTTCTTCATCTTCTCCAGCTCGGGGACCATCGAGCTCATCAGCTGCATGATGATCGACGCCGAGATGTAGGGCATGATGCCGAGGGTGAAGATCGCCATGCGGCTGACGGCGCCGCCGGCGAACATGTTGAACACCCCCAGGATCCCGCCCTGCGTCTGCTCGACGAAGCGCGCAAGCTGGCCCGGGTCGATGCCCGGAAGCGGGATGTAGGTGCCCACGCGATAGATGATCAGGAGACCGAGGGTGAACCAGATGCGTGCCTGGAGATCCTTGGCCTTGCCAAGGGTGCTCCAGGACAGGTTCGCGGCCATCTGCTCGGCTGCCGACGCCATGCGCATGCCCTTCCATGATTGCGCCGCCCGGGGGGGATCCCCGCGGCGGCGCCTGTTTACCTAGTCGCGTGCACGCTTGCGTGCAATGCGATCATTCGGCCTCGGCCGGCGCCTCGGCTTTCTCAGCGACGGTGATCGACCCGCCGGCGGCCTTGATGGCGGCCGCGGCCGACTTGGAGGCGCCGGTGACGGTGACGGTCACGGCCTGCTTGAGCTCGCCGCGGCCCAGGACGCGGATGCCGTCCAGCTTGCGGCGCACGAGGCCCGACGCGACCAGCGCGTCCTCGGTGATCTCGGCGGCGTTCAGCTTGCCGGCGTCGATGAACTTCTGGATCCCGTCCAGGTTCACAACGGCGAAGTTCTTCGCGTTGATCGGGTTGAAACCGCGCTTGGGCAGACGGCGGTAGATCGGCATCTGGCCGCCCTCGAAGCCGTTGATGGCGACGCCGGAGCGCGAGGACTGGCCCTTGATGCCGCGGCCGCCCATCTTGCCGATGCCCGAACCCGGGCCGCGGCCGACGCGCTTGCGGGCTTTGGTGGCGCCGGGATTGTCGCGGAGCTCATGCAGTTTCATGACGCTTTTCCTTTTCGTGTCGGATGCCCGCGCCGCGTCTGGCGGCGGGCCCATCGACGGATGATCTGTCTGGGTGCGGGGGACGCGCCCCCGGGGCCGGGGCCCCCTGCCCTTCCCCGGTCCCGATTCTCGGGGCCCGAAAGGACGAGCGGCGCGCCCTTTTAGAGGCGCGCCGCCGCAGCTTCAAGAGGTGGACGGCCTCAGCCGTCCTTCTCCTCGATGATCTTCGCCAGGTGCGGGATGCTCGCGACCATGCCGCGCACCGAGGGGGTGTCCTCGAGCTCGCGGGTCTTGTGCATCTTGTTCAGCCCGAGACCGATCAGGGTCTCACGCTGCTTGGCGGGACGGCGGATCGGCGAACCGATCTGCTTCACGACGATGGTCTTGCCCATGGGTCCGAACTCCTATCAGGCTTCGACGGTCTCGGCTTCCGCCGGGACGTCGTCACGCTTGGGAAGGATGTCCGCGACCTTCTTGCCGCGGCGCGAGGCCACCTGGCGCGGGGACTGGGCGGCGCCCAGACCCTGAAGGGTCGCACGGATCATGTTGTAGGGGTTCTGCGACCCCAGCGACTTCGCCACCACGTCCTGGACGCCCAGCATCTCGAAGACGGCGCGCATCGGGCCGCCCGCGATGATGCCGGTGCCCTGCGGGGCGGTCCGCATCACGACCTTGCCGGCGCCGTGACGGCCCTGCATGTCGTGATGAAGGGTCCGGCCCTCGCGCAGCGGAACGCGGATCATCTGCCGCTTCGCCTGCTCGGTGGCCTTCCGGATCGCCTCGGGGACTTCGCGGGCCTTGCCCTTGCCGAAGCCGACGCGGCCCTTCTGGTCGCCGACGACCACGAGCGCGGCGAAGCCGAAGCGCTTGCCGCCCTTCACGGTCTTGGAGACGCGGTTGATCGCAACGAGACGATCGGCGAATTCGGGATCTTCACGCTCGCGGCGATCGCGGCGGTCGTCATTCCTGGCCATGATACGCCTCCTTAGAACTTCAGACCGCCCTCACGGGCGGCATCGGCGAGCGCTTTGAGCTTGCCCGCGAACAGGAAGCCGCCGCGATCGAACACGACTTCTTCCACGCCCGCCGCTTTGGCACGCTCGGCGATGATGGCGCCGATTTTCGCGGCGGCATCCTTGTTGTTGCGACCCACGACGCCGTGGGCCTGCTCCAGCGTCGAGGCCGCGGCCAGGGTCCGGCCCTGGGCGTCGTCGATGATCTGGACAGAGAGGTTCTTGTTCGACCGGTGCACCGACAGACGCGGCTTGCCGCCCGAGAACTTCTTGAGCTTGTTCCGGTTGCGCAGGCGGCGCTTGATGAACAGCTCTCGCTTCGAGTTCGCCATCTTGTGCGCTCCTTACTTCTTCTTACCTTCCTTGCGGAAGATGTATTCGCCCTTGTAGCGAATGCCTTTGCCCTTGTAGGGCTCGGGCTTCCGCCACTCCCGGATGTTCGCGGCAACCTGGCCGACCAGCTGCTGGTCGATCCCGGTCACTTCGATCTCGGTGGGCTTCGCGCACTTGATGTCGATGCCCGCGGGGATCGCGAACTCGACGTCATGGGAATAGCCGAGAGCCATCTTCAGGGTCGAGCCCTGAACCTGGGCGCGGTAACCGACGCCCTGGATCTCGAGCTCCTTCTTGAAGCCCTCGGTCACGCCCTGCACCAGATTCGCGATCTGGGTGCGGGTCATGCCCCACTGCTGACGGGCGCGCTT
This sequence comes from Rhodovulum sp. DZ06, assembly GCF_050586345.1. Classification (NCBI taxonomy): domain Bacteria; kingdom Pseudomonadati; phylum Pseudomonadota; class Alphaproteobacteria; order Rhodobacterales; family Paracoccaceae; genus Rhodovulum; species Rhodovulum sp. DZ06. Next base: position 7,968 of record NZ_JBOCEF010000003.1, on the reverse strand, counting down.
GGAGGAGCCGCGCGGCTTCACGGACACGGTGGAGCCGTCGACGATGATGTCGACGTCATCCGTGGCGTTGAAGCTGCGGGTCCCCTTCGGGCCCTTCACATCGATCTTCTGGCCGGACACGGTCGCCGAGACGCCGCCGGGCAGTTCGATCGGTTTCTTGCCGATACGAGACATTCCTAGGCCTCCCTTAGAACACGGTGCACAGGACCTCGCCGCCGACATTGGCGGCGCGGGCGCTGGCATCCGACATCACGCCTTTCGGCGTGGAGATGATGGCGACGCCGAGGCCCTGGCGGACCTGCGGCAGCTCGGTCACGCCGGAGTAGACGCGACGGCCGGGGGTCGACACGCGCTTCAGCTCGCGGATCACCGGCTCGCCGTCGTAGTACTTCAGCGAGATTTCGAACATCGGGAAGGCCTGCCCTTCGGGCTGCAGCTTCTCGTAGCCGCGGATGAAGCCTTCGTCGAGGAGCACGTCGAGCACCCAGCCCTGGACCTTGGAGACCGGGCAGAGGACGGTCGACTTGCGACGCATCTGCGCGTTGCGGATGCGGGCGAGCATATCGCCGATGGGGTCGTTCACAGACATCGTGCGCTCCTCACCAGCTCGACTTGACCATGCCGGGGATCTGGCCGGTGGAGGCCAGGTCGCGCAGCGCGATACGGGACATCTTCAGCTTGCGGTAGTAGGCGCGCGGACGGCCCGAGACTTCGCAGCGGTTGCGAAGACGGGTGGCCGACGAGTTGCGCGGCAGTTTGGCAAGCTTCATCGAGAGTTTCACGCGGTCCGAGAGCGACAGCTCCGGGTTCGCGATCTGCTCCTTCAGCGCGGCGCGCTTGGCGGCATACTTGTCCACCAGTTTCTGGCGCTTCAGCTCGCGCTGGATCATGCTGACTTTAGCCATGTTCAGCTCTCCTCTGCGTCAGTTGGTGAACGGCATGTTGAAGGCCTTGAGCAGGGCCTTCGCCTCGGCGTCCGTCGGAGCGGTGGTCCCGATGACGATGTCCATGCCCCACATCTGGTCGATGCGGTCATAGTCGATCTCGGGGAACACGATGTGCTCCTTCAGGCCCATGGCGTAGTTGCCACGGCCGTCGAACGCCGACCCCTTCACGCCGCGGAAGTCACGCACGCGCGGCAGCGCGATGGTGATCAGGCGGTCCAGGAATTCGAACATGCGGTCGCCGCGCAGGGTCACCTTGACGCCGAGGGGCATGCCCTCGCGCACCTTGAAGCCCGCGATGGACTTCTTGGCCTTGGTGATCACCGGCTTCTGACCCGCGATCTTCTCCAGCTCCTCGAAAGCAGCCTTGATCTTCTTCGAGTCGTTGACGGCTTCGCCGACGCCCATGTTGAGAACGATCTTCTCAAGGCGCGGGATCTGCATGTCGTTCTTGTAGCCGAACTCTTCCTTCAGCGCGGCGCGGATCGAGTCCACGTAGAGCTGACGGAGGCGCGGGGTGTAATCGGTCGCGTCAAGCATCGATGATCTCCCCGGACTTCTTGGCGTAGCGAACCTTCTTGCCGTCGACTTCCTTGAAGCCGACGCGGGTCGGGCCGCCCTCCTTGGGGTCGAGATAGGCCAGGTTCGACAGCTCGATGGTCGCTTCCTGGCGGATCCGGCCGCCCTCGTTCTGGGCCGACTGGCGGACATGGCGCACGACCATGTTCACGCCCGACACCAGCGCGCGGTTCTCAGCGGGCAGAACCTTGAGGATCTCGCCCTCCTGGCCCTTGTCCTTGCCGGCGATGACGACGACCTTGTCGCCCTTCTTCAGCTTGGCAGCCATCACAGCACCTCCGGCGCGAGCGAGATGATCTTCATGAAGTTCTTCGCGCGCAGCTCACGAACCACCGGCCCGAAGATACGGGTGCCGACCGGCTCGAGGTTGTTGTTCAGGATCACGGCGGCGTTGCCATCGAAGCGAATGGCGGTGCCGTCTTCGCGACGGACCTCCTTCGCGGTGCGGACGACGACGGCCTTGCGCACGTCGCCCTTCTTCACGCGGCCGCGCGGAATGGCCTCCTTCACGGAGACCACGATGATGTCACCGACCGAAGCGTATTTACGCTTCGCGCCGCCGAGCACCTTGATGCACTGCACTCGACGGGCGCCGGAATTGTCGGCGACCTCGAGGTTGGTCTGCATCTGGATCATGGCTGATCACTCCCGACCTGTGGGGACGCTGCCCCACGGTTTCGACAAAAGTCGAAGGAGTTACCGGCTCAGGCTTCCGCCTGATCGGTAACAACCTCCCACCGCTTGGTTTTCGAGTAGGGGGCGCACTCGATGATGCGAACCTTGTCGCCCACCTTGTACTGGTCGTTCGCGTCGTGGGCGCGGTAGCGCTTGGACATGCGGACGGTCTTCTTCATGACCGGGTGCGTGAAGCGACGCTCCACCAGCACGGTCACGGTCTGGGCGTTCTGGTCGGACACCACGGTCCCCTGCAGGATGCGCTTGGGCATGATCTCAGGCCTCCGACGAAGCGGCCGCGGCCGCTTTCTGGTTCAGGATGGTCTTGACCCGCGCGACGTCGCGGCGGACCTCGGTCATCTTGTGGGTCTTCTCGTTCTGGCCGGTGGCGGCCTGGAAGCGCAGGTTGAACGCTTCCTTTTTCAGCGACACGAGCTTCTCGCGCAGCTGGTCCGGGGTCATGTCCCGAAGATCGGCGGCTTTCGCCATGATCCGTTCCCTTTCAACAGTCGCTGGAGAGCCGCGCGCGAGTCAGCCGCACGTCACCCTGATTCCAGCGGAGCAGGTGGATGAGGGGGCCGTATAGGCTTGAGTCCCCCCCGATGCAACAGCTCATTCGTAAAACGCCGAGGAATCCCCCCGGCGATGAAAAACCCCCGCCCGAAGGCGGGGGTTTTCGCATTTTTCAGGTCGTCCGGGCCCGGCCTGCGGGCCTGGAACTCACCAGTCTTCGCGCTGCACGAAGCGGCACTTGACCGGGAGCTTCATGGCGGCGAGGCGGAGCGCCTCGCGGGCCACGACCTCGGACACGCCGTCGATCTCGAACATCACGCGGCCCGGCTTGACCTTGGCCGCCCAGTACTCCACCGAGCCCTTGCCCTTACCCATACGAACCTCGGTGGGCTTCTGGGTGACGGGGACGTCCGGGAAGATGCGGATCCACACGCGGCCCTGGCGCTTCATGTGACGCGTCATGGCCCGGCGGGCGGCCTCGATCTGGCGCGCGGTGATGCGCTCCGGCTCGGTGGACTTCAGGCCGAACTGGCCGAAGTTCAGGTCGGTGCCGCCCTTCGCTTCGCCCTTGATCCGACCCTTGTGCTGTTTACGGAACTTGGTCCGTTTCGGCATAAGCATTGGAGGTTCTCCTTACCGGTCGTCGCGACGCGGACGACGGTTGTCGCCGCCTTCCTGCATCTGCGCCTGGCGACGATCACGGGCGCCCGGATCGTGCTCCATGATCTCGCCTTTGAAGATCCAGACCTTGATCCCGATGATGCCGTAGGCGGTCTTCGCCTCGACATGCGCGTGATCGATGTCCGCACGCAGGGTGTGCAGGGGCACGCGGCCCTCGCGGTACCACTCGGTCCGGGCGATCTCGGCGCCGCCGAGACGGCCGCCGCAGTTGATCCGGATCCCGAGGGCGCCCATGCGCATGGCGTTCTGGACGGCGCGCTTGATGGCGCGACGGAAGGCGATGCGGCGCTCGAGCTGCTGGGCGATGTTCTCACCCACCAGGCGGGCGTCGATCTCCGGCTTGCGGACCTCGACGATGTTGAGGTGCAGCTCGGAGGACGTCAGCTTCGAGAGCTTCTGGCGAAGCTTCTCGATGTCGGCGCCCTTCTTGCCGATGATCACGCCCGGGCGCGCGGTGTGAATGGTCACACGGCACTTGCGGTGCGGACGCTCGATCACCACGCGGGAGATGCCGGCCTGGGCGCAGTTGTCACGGATGAACTTGCGGATCCGCAGGTCCTCGTGCAGCAGGTCGCCATACTCCTTGGTCGGAGCATACCAGCGGCTGTCCCAGGTGCGGTTGACCTGCAGGCGCAGGCCGATCGGATTGACCTTGTTACCCATCAGGCGTTCTCCTCGACCTGGCGAACTTTCACGGTGACCTGCGCGAACGGCTTGAAGATCCGGCCGAAGCGGCCGCGCGCCCGGGGACGCCCACGCTTCATGACCAGGTTCTTGCCGACCCACGCCTCGGCGACGATGAGATCATCGACGTCCAGGCCATGGTTGTTCTCGGCGTTCGCAATGGCCGACTGCAGGCACTTGCGCACGTCGATCGCGATCCGCTTCTTCGAGAAGGCCAGCTCGTTCATCGCCTGCGCGACCGGCTTCTTGCGGATCTGCTGGGCGACAAGGTTGAGCTTCTGGGGCGACACGCGCAGCATGCGGGTCACGGCCATCGCTTCATTGTCCGCGACGCGGCGCGGATTTTGGGTCTTACCCATATCTCGTTACCTCCGCTTCGCTTTCTTGTCGGCCATGTGGCCGTAGTAGGTGCGGGTGGGCGAATACTCGCCGAATTTCTGGCCGATCATATCCTCGGTGACGTTCACCGGGATGTGCTTCTTGCCATTGTAGACACCGAACGTCAGACCGACGAACTGCGGCAGAATGGTGCTGCGGCGCGACCAGATCTTGATGACTTCGCTGCGGCCCGAGGCATGGGCTTTTTCGGCCTTCTTCAGGACGTAGGAGTCGACGAAGGGGCCTTTCCAGACGGAACGGGGCATTCAAGCGCTCCTTACTTGCGGCCTTTGCGCACGTGGCGCGAGCGGACGATGTACTTGTCGGTGGCCTTGTTGGTGCGGGTCTTCCGCCCCTTCGTGGGCTTGCCCCACGGGGTCACCGGGTGACGGCCGCCCGAGGTACGGCCTTCGCCGCCGCCATGCGGGTGGTCGATCGGGTTCATCGCGACGCCGCGGACGGCGGGGCGCTTGCCCATGTGGCGAACACGACCGGCCTTGCCGAGGTTCTGGTTCTGGTGGTCCTGGTTGGACACGGCGCCGATGGTCGCCATGCACTCCTGGCGCACCATGCGCAGTTCGCCCGAAGAAAGGCGGATCTGGGCGTAGCCGCCGTCACGACCGACGAACTGGGCGTAGGCGCCCGCCGCACGGGCGATCTGGCCGCCCTTGCCCGGCTTCAACTCGATGTTGTGAACGATCGTGCCGATCGGCATGCCGGTGAACGGCATCGCGTTGCCCGGCTTCACGTCGACCTTCGCGCCGGCGATCACCTTGTCGCCGACGCCGAGGCGCTGCGGCGCCAGGATGTAGGCCTGCTGGCCGTCCTCGTACCGCACCAGCGCGATGAACGCGGTCCGGTTGGGATCGTACTCGATGCGCTCCACCGTGGCGGGCATATCGAACTTGTTGCGCTTGAAATCCACGATGCGGTAGAGCCGCTTCGCGCCGCCGCCGCGCCGCCGCGCGGTGATCCGTCCGGTGTTGTTCCGGCCGCCCTTCTTCGTCAGACCCTCGGTGAGGGTCTTGACGGGACGACCTTTCCACAGTTCCGAACGGTCGATCAGAACCAGCCCGCGCTGGCCCGGCGTCGTGGGGTTGTAAGTCTTCAACGCCATCTTGCTGTCTTCCGTCACTGTCAGCGAAGGGGACGGAGCCCCTCCGCGTTTCCACATGCGGCCCCGAAGGTCCGCGTCGCATGTGCGGCCCCGGAGGTCCGCGAGCGTTGCGATCCGAGCCTGCCCCAGGGGCGCGACTCACCTGTCCCGCAACGAAACCGCGGGCCCGAAGGCCCGCGGAGAATCAGTCGGTGGGGGCTTGTATCAGAGCCCGGTGGCGACGTCGATGGCGTTGCCCTCTTCGAGGGTGACATACGCCTTCTTCACGTCTTTCCGCTTCCCCAGCTGGCCGCGGAAGCGCTTGACCTTGCCCTTGGTCACGGCGGTGTTGACCGCCTTGACCTTGACGTTGAACAGGGTCTCGACCGCTTCCTTGATCTGCGGCTTGTTGGCGTCGATCGCCACCTCGAAGACGACGGCGTTCTGCTCGGACGCCATGGTCGACTTCTCGGTGATGATCGGCTTGCGGATCACGTCGTAGAGTTCAGCCTTGACCGTCATTTCAGGCGCGCCTCCAGCGCTTCCAGGCCGGCCTTGGTGATGACGAGCTTGTCGCGACGCAGGATGTCATAGACATTCGCGCCCTGGCTCGGCAGCACGTCGATGCCGTCGATGTTGCGGGCGGCGAGCGCGAAGTTCGCGTTCACCTCGGCGCCGTCGATCACCAGCGCGCGGCGCAGGCCCAGCTTCTTCGCGGAAGCCGCGAGAACCTTGGTCTTCGCCTCGGCCAGCTCGGCGTTCTCGATCACCACGATCTCACCGGCTTTCGCCTTCGCCGACAGGGCCAGCTTCAGACCCAGCTTGCGGACCTTCTTGGGAAGGTCGTGGGCGTGGGAGCGGACCTGCGGGCCCTTGGTGGTGCCGCCGTGACGGAACTGGGACACGCCCTTGTCGCCGTGACGGGCGCCGCCGGTGCCCTTCTGCCGGTAGATCTTCTTGGTGGAGTAGGACACTTCCGACCGGGTCTTGGTCTTGTGCGTCCCCGCCTGCCGCTTGGCCAGCTGCCAGCGGACGACCCGGTGCAGGATGTCCGCACGCGGCTCCAGGCCGAAGATCTCGTCGTTCAGCTCGACGTCGCCCGCCGGGGACGCGTCGAGGGTCATGACTTCAGCTTTCATCACTCAGCCTCCCCCTCGGCAGGCGCCGCCTCGGCGGCCGCAGCCTCGACCGCAGCCTTGATGGCGGCGGGCATCGGCAGGCCCTCGGGCGCTTTCTTCTTCACGGCGTCGCGGATGGTGACCCAGCCGCCCTTCGAACCCGGGACCGCGCCCTTGACCATGATCAGGCCACGGTCGGCGTCGGTCTTCACGACCTCGAGGTTCTGGATGGTGACACGGGCGGCGCCCATGTGACCGGCCATCTTCTTGCCCTTGAACACGCGGCCCGGATCCTGGCACTGGCCGGTGGAGCCGTGCGAGCGGTGCGAGATCGACACGCCGTGCGACGCGCGCAGACCGCCGAAGTTGTGCCGCTTCATGGCGCCGGCGAAGCCTTTACCGATCGAGGTGCCCGCCACGTCGACATGCTGACCCGCGAGGAAGTGGTCAGCCGAAATCTCGGCGCCGACCTCGATCAGCTTGTCCTCGTCCACGCGGAACTCGACCAGCTTGCGCTTGGGGGCCACGGAGGCCTTCGCGAAGTGGCCGCGCTGCGGCGCGGTGGTGTTCTTGGCCTTGGCCGAGCCGGCGCCGAGCTGGACGGCGGTGTAGCCGTCGGTCTCGTTGGTGCGCTGGGCGACGACCTGGACGCTGTCCATCTGGAGAACGGTGACCGGGATCTGGCGACCGTCTTCCATGAAGAGCCGGGTCATGCCCAGCTTCTTCGCAATAACTCCGGAGCGCATCATTCCCCCCTCAGAGCTTGATCTCGACGTCCACGCCGGCCGCGAGGTCGAGCTTCATCAGCGCGTCCACGGTCTGCGGGGTCGGGTCCACGATGTCCAGCATCCGCTTGTGGGTGCGGATCTCGAACTGCTCGCGCGACTTCTTGTCGATATGCGGGCCGCGCAGAACGGTGAACTTCTCGATCTTGTTGGGGAGCGGGATGGGCCCGCGCACCTGGGCGCCGGTGCGCTTCGCGGTGTCGACGATCTCCTTCGTGCTGGCATCCAGCACGCGGTAGTCGAACGCGCGAAGGCGAATCCGGATGTTCTGGCCTTGCATGGCGCTATACCTTTGTTTCCGCAGGGAATTCAACGAAAACGCCGCAGGGCGGGGACCCGCCCCCCGGCGTTTTGGAACAGAACTGCGCTGTTGTGTGGCGGCCCATTAACAGGCCGCGACCGCCGAGGCAACCATAAAGGTCGCCCCGGCGAAACGGGATCAGGCGATGATCTTGGAGACGACGCCCGAACCGACGGTGCGGCCGCCTTCGCGGATGGCGAAGCGCAGCTTCTCT